>JANOLT010000214.1:0-11118 GCA_031419915.1 Holophagaceae bacterium | reverse complement strand
GGAAGCGGCCCATTCGGGCCGCTTTTGCTTGTGACTTGAGACTTGAAACTTGGGACTGAGGCATGCTTGAGCCACAACCCCGAGGCCTCCATGTCAGACACTTCCGGCTACCGCCGCGATATTGGTTTTTTCTCGGCCACGATGATCATCGTCGGCTCTATGATCGGCAGCGGCATTTTCATCGTGAGCGCCGGTATCGTGCGGCAGGTCCACACGGGGCCGTTGCTTTTGCTGACCTGGTGCATCACGGGTGCATTGACGCTTTGCGCGACGCTCAGCTACGGCGAACTGACAGGCCTGATGCCGAAAGCCGGGGGGATGTACGTGTATCTCAAAGAGATCTACGGCCCGATGACCGGTTTCCTCTACGGTTGGGCCTGCTTTCTGGTCATCGAATGCGGTTCCATCGCCGCTGTAGCCGTGGGCAGCGGACGCTACATGGGAACCTTTTTTCCGGCCGTGAGTGATTCCCACTGGTTAGTGGGACCGTGGAACCTCAAGGCCTGGCACGTCACGCAGGACATTGCTTTGGGGCCTTATGAGTTCGGTGTCACTTCGGCGCGGGCGGTGGGAATCGCCGTCATCCTCGTGATCACTTTGGTGAACACCTACGGCGTGAAGCTCGGTGCGTGGACGCAGAATCTGTTCACCGTGGCGAAGCTCGGCGCCATGGCCGCACTCATCCTTTTCGGCCTGGTTCTGACGCCGAAAATCCTGCCCGTCGCCGGCCCCTATGTACCGCCGCTTAGCATCGCGCCTGTAACACTGCTGGCGGCATTGGTGGTGGCACAGGTGGGTTGCTTCTTCTCCTGCGACGGCTGGCACTATATCGGCAATGTCGGATCGGAGATCAGAAACCCAAGACGCACGTTGCCACTCTCTCTGCTGGTGGGGCCCGCCATTGTCGTCGGACTATACCTTCTGGCGAACCTTGCGTACTTGCGACTGCTAGGGCCCACGGGCATCGCCACCGCCACCGACGACCGCGTGGGCGCCGCGGCCCTGGGAGCGATATTCGGGCCATTGGGCGCTTCACTCATGGCCGGAGCCATTATGATTTCCATGTTCGGATACGTGAACGGGGCGTCCTTCACCACGGCCCGCGTCTACCAGGCCATGGGCGAAGACGGGCTCTTTGTTGGCAAGGCCGGAAAGCTCAATCGCCATGGTGTCCCAGCCTGGGCCCTGTGGCTGCAGGCCATCTGGGCCTGCATCCTGACCTTGTCGGGAACCTTCGAACAATTGGTGGAATACTGCACTTTCGCTCAGCTGCTCTCCGTCGTGGCGCTCATCGCGGGCGTCGTGGTGATGCGCGTCAAAAAGCCCGATCTGGAGCGGCCCTACAAAACCTGGGGCTATCCAGTGGTGCCACTCATCTACATCCTGGGCGCGGTCAGCATCATGGGCTTCCTGCTGCGCTACAAACCCTCCTTCACGTGGCCTGGATTGGTGCTCGTATTGTCGGGCGTGCCGGTTTATTTCCTGCGGAAGCGAAACTACCTAAGTGGAAGCCCCTGACCGCTTATCCAGGATGCTAAATTCATCTCTCACCACCTCATCCCCTCATTCACTCACAACCTCACCACCTAATCCCGGGGTTTTCATGTCTGCTGCATCCGGCTTCCGCCGCACCATCGGCCTTTTTGACGCCATCATGCTCGTCGCGGGTTCCATGATTGGCAGCGGCGTTTTCATCGTCGCCGGAGACATGATCCGCACAGGCGGGACGGGTTCCTTCCTGATCTGGGCCTGGGTGCTCACGGGCGTGTTGACGGTATTTGGCGCCTTGAGTTACGGCGAGCTGGCGGGCATGTTCCCCAAAGCCGGCGGCCAATACACATACCTGCGCGAGATCTACGGACCCATGACGGGCTTCCTGTACGGCTGGACCTTTTTCGCAGTCATCGAGTGCGGAACCATCGCCGCCGTGGCCGTGGGTTTTGGCAAGTATTTGGGCACCTTTCTGCCCTTCGTTAATGACACTGTCTGGATCGGCCCCCATCTAGCGGCGGGTCCCTGGAAAGTCACCGAAACCATTGTTATCGGCCCCTATAACGTGGGTCTCACCAGCGCGCGACTCTCTGGCATCGTCATCATTTTGTTACTGAGCTTCGTCAATGCCTACGGCGTGAAAATAGGCGCGCGCATCCAGAATCTCTTCACCGTCGCCAAGATCGGGAGTCTGGCAGCCCTCATCATTTTGGGGTTGGTGATAAAACCTGTGGTCGCTGCTAGTTCCGCCCCCGTCTCGCTGGCCAGCGGAGCCACCGCCCTGCCCTTTCTCATCGCCCTGCTGGTGGTGCAGACGGGCTCGCTGTTCAGTGCCGACGCGTGGAATTCAATCACCTTCATCGCGGGAGAAGTGAAGGAGCCCAAGCGCACCATTCCGCTCTCGCTCCTGGTGGGCACTTCCTTGGTGTGCGGCCTCTACATCCTGGCCAATGTGATCTATCTCAAAGTATTGGGTCCCGAAGGCATTGCACTAGCGCCCAACGACCGCGTGGGTAGCGCCGCGTTGAAAGCGATATTGGGGCCAGCGGGTGAAGGCATCATGGCGGGCGCGATTCTCTGGTCCATGTTCGGCTGCACAAACGGGTTGGTGCTCAGCGGCGCGCGGGTCTATCACACCATGGCACTGGACGGCGTCTTCCTGAACAAAGCGGGGACCCTGAATAAGAGCGGCGTTCCGGCCTTCAGTCTGGCCATCCAGGCGGTGTGGGCGAGCCTGCTGACTCTCTCGGGAACCTACGGTCAGCTATTGGATTATGTGATCTTCGCGGCCCTGCTGTTCTATGTGCTCACCGTACTCGGGGTCATCATCCTGCGCGTGAAACGGCCAGAGCTGGAGCGCCCCGTGAAGGTCTTCGCCTATCCGGTGCTACCCGTGCTTTACCTGGTGGGCGCGGTGGCCATCATGCTCGCACTGCTGATCTACAAACCCGCCTTCACGTGGCCTGGACTGCTGATAGTCGTTTCAGGCGTGCCGGTGTACTTCCTGTCACGGAGTAAGGGTTGAGGGTCAAGGGTCGATTGCCCGGGATTTGAACTATCTCGCTCCACCTGATGCTGAGCGGCTCATCCTGGAATGCATAGCGATCGCACGCATGCTTCACGCACTCCGAGTTAAGGTGGAACCACTGGCGAGGTGAGCTAGGGAAGGCCCTGAACCCTCGACTTTTCAACCCTCGACTTTTCAACTCTCAACTTTTCAACTCTCAACTTTTCGACTCTCGACTTTCTTCCCCAGGTGATCCCATGACAACCAAACACATCATCGTTCTCGGGGCCGGCCGCGTGGGCGGCGCAATGGCTTGGGATCTCGCCAAGGATGGTGAGTTCAAGGTCACCGTGGCAGATGTCTCAGAAGCAGCCCTGGGACGCCTTAAGGGACTGGGAACTCGGAAAGCCGATCTTTCCACTCCTGCGGGCGTAGCCGCCGCCGTTGATGGCGCGGATCTCGTGATCGGCGCGGTGCCGGGCTTCATGGGTTTCGAGACCGTGAAGGCCGTGTTGCAGGCGGGCAAGGACATCGTGGACATCAGTTTCTTCGAGGAGGATCCCTTTCGGCTCGATGAACTGGCGAAAGAGAAGGGCTGCGTGGCCGTGACGGACTGCGGCGTGGCACCGGGCTGCGGCAACATCCTGCTGGGCCACATGGCCACCCAGCTGGACAAAGTGCATCGCTTCGTGACGCTGGTGGGTGGGCTTCCCGTAGTGCGCAGCTGGCCATTCGAATATCAGGCGGGCTTCTCCCCCATCGACGTCATCGAGGAATACACCCGGCCTTCTCGCTACGTGGCCCATGGCCAGGAAGTGGTGATGCCGGCCCTCTCCGAGCCGGAGCTTATCGAGTTCCCCGGCATCGGCACCCTCGAAGCCTTCAATACCGACGGCCTGCGAACCCTGCTGCACACCATTGATGCACCCTTCAAGATCGAGAAGACCCTCCGCTACCCGGGCCACATCGAGAAGATGCGCATGTTGCGCGAAGTGGGTTTCTTCAGCAAGGAGCCCATGGACGTGGGCGGTGTGAAGGTGGCGCCCCTGCACCTCACCACTAAGCTGCTCTTCCCGATGTGGCAGATGAAGGAAGGCGACGAGGATTTCACCATCTTGCGGGTCACCGTGGAAGGCGAAAAGAATGGCCGCACTGTGACCCACACCTTCGACATGCTGGACCGCTACGATCCCGCCACGAGCGTTACCTCCATGGCCCGCACCACCGGCTACACCTGCACCGCGGTGGCAAGACTGGTGGCCTCGGGCGGCTACACACGCAAGGGCATCTCCCCGCCTGAATACGTGGGCCGCGAACCCGGTGCCAAGGACTTCGTGCTGGGTGAATTGTTGAAGCGCGGAATCCGCTTCACCGAGACCGTAACCTGAGATAGCATCTCACTGGGCTACAATAATGGCCTCTTGGAGGAAACCATGCTTTCGATCTTCTCAGTCCTTGCGATGACCGCTTTCACCGTCCTTCCCCAAACCGCCGAGGCCCCCAAGCCCGCCTGGTCCGCCACCACCTTGGAGGCCGCGGCCACGGACGCCAACAAGGCCGTGCTGAAGGGCGGCAAGGCCATTACGGTGACCGGCGAGGTGGTGGATCTCTCCTGCTACATCCAGCTCGGTAAGCGCGGTGACGGCCACAAGGCCTGCGGCGCCAAATGCGTCATCAATGGCGCTCCGGTGGGCATCGTGACCAAAGAGAACAAGGTCTACATGCTGGTGGCCGAGCAGCACCACCCCCGCCGTGACGGCCAACTGGGCTTCGCCAAGGAATACGCCGAAAAGATGGCCACCACCATCACCATCAGCGGCATGTTGAGCGAGTTCGGCGGAATCCCAACCCTCTTCGTGGAAGCGCCCGCCGCAGCGAAGTAGACGAAGGTCGCGGTTCCAGTTCCGGGTCGTTAGTTAGCGGCCAAGACCGCCCTGCTCGCTCCGCAGCTCCCGGTGCTGTACCACCAACCGAGGGGTGAGGTTCTCCAACCGGTGGGCCAACATCTCCGTGAGCGCCACGCTGCGGTGCTGGCCGCCGGTGCAGCCGATGGCCACGTTGAAGTAGGCGCGACCCTCGGCCTCCACCTGGGGCCAGCACCAGCGGATCCATTCTTCGGAGCGGGAAAGAAAGCCCGTGAAGGCCTCGCTCTCGAGCAGGTAGTCCCGCACAGCCGCGTCTTTCCCCGTCAAGGGCCGCAGGTCGGGGCGGTAGTAGGGATTGGGCAGGAAGCGCGCATCCAGCACCACGTCGGCCTCCGCGGGCAGGCCGTGCTTGTAGCCGAAGCTGAGGAGCCGGAGGGACGTACCCTGCTCTGGCAAGTCCGGTAGCAACTCCTTGAGCCTGGCCCGCAGCTGGCTTAGGGTGAGGCGGCTGGAATCCAGGATCAGTGTGGCTTGCGTCTTCACTGGCTCCAGGAGCTTCCGTTCCCGTGCGATGCCGTCAGCTACGCTCCCCTCCCCAGCCATGGGATGGGGCCTGCGGGTCTCTGAGAAGCGGCATAGCAGAACATCGTCCGTGGCCTCCAGGAAGAGGAGCTGCAGGGCGATGCCGCGCGCCCTCAAGCGGTCGATCATCTCGCCCGCCTCCGCCGGGAATTCCGCATGGCGGCTGTCCATGCCCACCGCCAGGCGGCCCAGGCCGGGATTCACCTTCGCCTCGATGTCGAGCAGCTGTTCGATGAGCGAGGCCGGCACATTGTCCATGGCCGTGCAGCCAGCATCTTCCAGCGCGCCCAGTACCGCCCGGCGGCCCGCGCCCGAAAGACCCGTGACGATGAGAAGTTCCATGGATCCAGATTATGAGGTTCGGGGCATGAGGTGGTGAGGTAAAAAGGTTCGCACCCTTGGTGCGGTCAAAGCTGAACCTCGTACCTCACACCTCGTACCTCAAACCTGCTGTAGGTATCCGTGCAGTTCTTCGGCGATGCGGTCCATCCCGGTGAAAAAATGAAAAGGTGGGTGGATGGTACCGTCACGGCTGATGACCCTTAAGCTCCAGAGGCCCAGCAGCCGTGATCCAACGCTCGATTCCAGGCGCAGTTCGGCGATGGAAGATGAATCCAATTCGATGGACCCCAGGCGTGTGCCAAGGGGAGTCTTCAGACAATAGCTGAGGCCGCGCGTGGCGCTGATACGGATCCAGGAGCCGGTCACGTAGCGCAGGGCGAAAACAAAGACCGGGATCCATAAGGTCCACACCATCAGGGCCCACCGGTGCGCCGCGGGCCATAGCAGCCCCGTGCTCAAGGCGGCGAACATCGCAACGCCCAGTAGCAGGCGCTTGGAAGGTTGCAGGTGGCGATCAGGAGGGATGAGCTTCACTTACCCTCGATGCCGCCGACATTGAATCGCACGACGCGCTTGACGCCCTCGGCATTCTGGCCGTTTGAAGTGGTCACCAGGGTGCCCTGCTCGTCGGGGCCCATTTCGATCACTTCCGGCTCACGGAAGAAATCATCGTTGGGAACGTAGGATGGCTGAGGCTCCACGCGGAAAAGATAGGAAACGATTTCATCCTCGTAGCCAAAGCGCATCTGCTCGAAGTACTCATAGCTTTCCTTCTTGTACTCCACCAGGGGATCGCGCTGGGCGTAGCCACGGAAGCTGATGGCCTCCTTCAAGTGATCCATGACCAGCAGGTGGCGTTTCCATGCAGAGTCAATGATCTGCAAGATGGACCAGCGTTCGTAGGAGCGCATGCCTTCGCCGCCAATCCGGTCATCCTTGTCCAGGTAGTTTTTCTGAACCAGCGCTGCCAGAGCTTCTATCGCCTGTGCCATGGGCATCGCCGCGATATTTTCAATTTCCGTTCCGCTCATCGTGAAGAGCTGCTCAACCCGCTCCTTGTAAGCATCCGTGTCTCGCTCACCCTTGTCCTGCAAGTAATCGTTGCAAAGGCCTTCGGCGATCTCCGCGGAGACGCGCAGCATGTATTCCTTGGTGTTGCCTTTCAGAATGTCGGTGCGCAGGTTGTAGAAAAAGATCCTCTGCTTGTTCATCACGTCGTCGTATTCAAGCAGGTGCTTGCGGATCTCGAAGTTCTGCGTCTCCACGCGCTTCTGGCTCTTCTCGATGGCTCGGCTGACCATGCCCGCCTCGATGGGTTCATCATCGCTGGCACCCAGTGTCGCCATGAGGCTCTTCATTTTGTCGCCGCCGAAAATGCGCATCAAGTCGTCTTCCAGCGACAGGAAAAAGCGGCTGGAACCCGGATCGCCCTGGCGTCCGGCGCGGCCGCGCAACTGGTTGTCAATGCGGCGGCTCTCGTGGCGCTCGGTGCCCAGGATGTGCAGGCCGCCTAAGGAAATGACTTCCTGCTTTTCGGCTTCGGTCTGCTTTGCCAATTCTTCCACCAAGGCACTGAACTCTGGCGTCTCTTTGCCATCCAGGTCATAGAACTCGATGCCGCGTTTCTTGGCCTCGATCTTTGCAAGCCCCTCGGGGTTTCCCCCCAGCAGAATGTCGGTGCCGCGGCCCGCCATGTTGGTGGCGATGGTCACCGAACCCGTGCGGCCGGCCTGGGCGATGATCTCGGCTTCTTTTTCATGGTGTTTGGCGTTCAAAACCACGTGGCGAACCTTCGCGGTCTTCAGCAGCTCGCTCACGGCCTCGCTGCTTTCGATGCTGGCGGTACCCACAAGCATGGGCTGGCCGATGGCATTGAGCCGCTTGATCTCTTCGACGACGGCCGCAGCCTTGCCTTTGGATGATGCGTAGATCACGTCCTGATAATCGGCTCGGATCATGGGCTGGTTGGTGGGCACGATCACCACTTCAAGTTTGTAGGTCTGGTGAAGTTCCGCGGCCTCTGTTTCGGCGGTGCCGGTCATGCCTGCGAGCTTTTTGTACATGCGGAAAAAATTCTGGAAGGTGACCGTGGCGAAGGTCTGGTTCTCGGCATTGACCTCGACGCCTTCCTTGGCTTCGATGGCCTGATGCAGGCCGTTGGACCAGCGGCGGCCAGGCATCATGCGACCCGTGAATTCATCCACGATGATCACTTCAAGGCCTTTGCCGTCCTCTTTGGGCTTCACCATGTAATCCACGTCCAGCTTGTAGAGGTTGTGCGCCAACAAGGCCTGGCTGAGCCCGTGCAGTGTCTCGATGGCGCTTGGATCGTAGAGATTTGGCACACCCAGCAGCGCTTCGGCGTGGCGGATGCCATCGTCCGTGAGCATCACTTGGCGATCCTTTTCGTCCACCTTGTAATCCACGTCCTTCACGAGTTTCGGCACCAGGGCATCAATGACGAAGTACTTGGATGTGTCCTCTTCGCTCGATCCTGCGATGATGAGCGGTGTTCTGGCTTCATCAATCAGGATGGAATCCACTTCGTCCACGATGGCGTATGGGAAACCGCGCTGGGTGAAATCGGCGAGGTCCCATTTCATGTTGTCGCGCAGGTAGTCGAAGCCCAGTTCGTTGTTGGTGGCATAGGTGATATCCGAGGCGTAGGCCTCGCGGCGCTGGTCGTCTGTCAGCCCATGCTGGATGACGCCCACGCTCAACCCCAGCCAGGTGTACAGGCGGCCCATCCATTCCGCATCACGGCGGGCGAGATAGTCATTCACCGTGACTAGGTGGGTGCCTTTGCCAGATAGCGCATTGAGATAAAGAGCCAGCGTGGCGGTGAGCGTTTTGCCTTCACCAGTGCGCATCTCCGATACCTTGCCTTCGTGAAGCACCATGCCGCCGATGAGCTGCACATCGAAATGCCGCATCTTGAGCACGCGCTTTGATGCTTCGCGGCAAACGGCAAAAGCTTCCGGCAGAATTTCATCCACCGTGGCGCCTGCCGCCAGCTTCTCCCTAAAGTAGGGAGTCTTGGCCTTCAGCTCATCATCTGACAGCGCAGTGATCCCAGGCTCCAGGACATTGATTGTTTCAACCCGGGCCCACAGGCGCTTGAGCTCACGGTCATTCTTCGAGCCGATGATCTTTTTGAGGATTTGGTCGAGCATGAGGGCTTCCGATCACGTAAACCGTTGATTGTACCGCGTGAACCGGATGTTTCCAAAGCCTGAAAACCAACTCAGCGCGGCCTGACGTGCCTTTCGCATTGGTTTCAGCCCCGACCGCGCTGAGGTCTATTCCCGGTCGCCCTTTCTCACGCGATCCATTTCGCGCTTGCTTTCACGTTCTTTCAGTGCCTCGCGCTTGTCGCCTTGGGTCTTGCCGCTAGCCAGCGCGATCTTCACTTTTATGATGTTTTTTTCGTTCAAGTAGATGGCCAGAGGGATGATAGTGAAGCCCTTGCGGACGGAGCGGGACAGGATCTTTTCGATCTCCACACGGTTGAGCAGGAGCTTGCGGGGGCGCAAAGGATCATGGTTGGAATCGGTGCCAAATTTATAAGGCGAGATGTTTGCCTGCTTGAGCCACAGTTCACCGTCCTGGGCATCCACGTAGGCATCCTGCAACTGGCCATGGCCTCCGCGCAGGGCCTTCACTTCCGTGCCCAACAAGGCAAGGCCCGCCTCCCACGTATCCTCGATGTGGTAGTCGTGAAATGCTTTGCGATTGCGGACTAAGTCTTCACCCATTTCTTCAGTCTAGGCGATCCTCTCGATTGCCTGCCCCCAGGCCACGGCCCAGGCAGATTTCATTGATTTCACGGATTTAATTTCGGCCCATTTGTTTTTGAATCTGTGGGAATCGGTGGAATCTGTGGATTTCAGATACCTTCCGCAGGCCCATCGATCTCAGTGTAGAGCGGGTGGCTGAGGTAGAGTTCGACGGTATCGCACAGCACCGCGACGACCGTTTTCCCCTCCCCCAATTCCGCGGCGATTTTGAGCGCGGCGTGGACGATTGCGCCGGTGGAGATCCCCGAGAACAGGGCTTCTTCGCGGGTGAGGCGACGGGCCATGGCGACTGCATCTTCGTAGCTCACGTCTTCCACGCGCTGGAAGGCCTCGCGGTTAAGGATGCCCGGCACAAAATTAGGACCGATGCCCTGGATCTTGTTGGGGCCCACCGTGCCCTTGCTCAATAAAGGTGATGTCTCGGGCTCCACGGCCACCACGAGGGTGCCAGGTTTCAGTTGCGCGAGCACTTCTCCTACGCCCGTTATGGTCCCACCCGTGCCCACGCCTGCTACGAAGGCATCCAGCTCGGGCACCTGATCCAGGATTTCGATGGCCGTGGTCTTGCGATGCACATCCGGATTCGCGGGATTGTCGAACTGGCGCACGAGGAAATAATTCGCATCGCCCGCAGCGATTTCCTCGGCCTTCTCCACCGCGGCCTTCATACCACCGGAACCTGGCGTGAGCACGATCTGCGCGCCGTAGGCCTTCAGGAGCGCACGGCGTTCGAGCGTCATGGTGTCAGGCATCACCAGCAGGATGGGATAGCCCTTGGCCGCCGCGATGAAAGCCAAGCCGATGCCCGTGTTGCCGCTGGTGGCCTCCAGGATTTTCATACCAGCCTTCAAAACACCCTGGGTTTCCGCATCGCCGATCATGTTCAGGGCAATGCGGTCCTTTACGCTCCCGCCAGGGTTCGCGCTCTCCATTTTGACGAAGACCGTCGCCGACCCTTTCGGCACCACGCGGTTGAGGCGCACCACGGGCGTGCATCCCACCAGATCGTAAATGTGATCCACACGATTGGGTCTCTGGGGCATGGGAATCTCCTCGGGAAAGACCCAGAATACAAAATTGACTATTTTGGTCAACTTAATTAAAAAACCAAGGACGGCTTAACCTGGAAGCATGGCACTTCAAAAATGGACCTTTTCAAGCACGCCCGCTGATTTAGGCCTGCGCCTGGATCAGCTCGTGGCTAAGCACACGGGGCTCTCGCGTCGTGCGGCGCGGGAGGTGCTGAAACTGGGTGGCGTGCAAGTGGATCGCAAGCGGGTGCGCGTGGCCGGAAAAATGATTCAGGCCGGCATCGAGATTCGCGTGGCCTTCGATGCGGACCTGCCTGCTGTGCCCACCGTGCAGATCCCGGTGGTCTTTGAGGACCCCTGGCTGCTGGTGGTGAACAAGCCCACGGGCCTTCCGACTCAAGGCACCTGGGCTTCGGATCGCCACGATCTGTTGGCCCTGATCAAAACCCAACGGCCTGACTTGAAATTGTTTCTGCACCACCGGCTGGATCAAGGGACTTCGG
>JANOLT010000213.1:0-1785 GCA_031419915.1 Holophagaceae bacterium | reverse complement strand
TTCGATCGCGGACTTATCGGCCACAGCGATGCCGATGTCATGCTCCACGCGCTCATGGACGCGCTCCTGGGCGCTGCGGGACTTGGGGACATCGGACATCATTTCCCGGATACCGATGCGGCCTACAAGGATTCGGACTCGGTGCTCCTGCTGGGACACACCATGCGTGAGCTGCGGGGCCGTGGGTGGCGCGTGGAAAACGCGGACGTCTGCCTCATCGGCGAGAAGCCCAAGATCGGTCCCCATCGCCAGGCCATGCGGGAACGGATCGCGCCCATTCTGGGCATCGAGCTCGAAGCCTTGAACGTAAAGGCCACCACCACCGAAAAGCTCGGATTCACGGGCCGAGGCGAAGGTCTGGCTGCGCAGGCCGTGGTGCTGATCGAGCGAGTTTAGGGAACGTAACTCTCCAGCCATTCCTGCGCCAGCCGCCGCAGGTCTTCGGTCGTATTGAGTTCGGGATTCTCGATCACAGCGTCCAACAGGTGCTTCTGAAGCTGGCCCACCCAGGGGCCTCCATGCTTTCCAGCAAGCCTGATCAGAGCCTTCCCATCCAGTGCCAGGGCCGAGGGGCTCAGGGGCGGCTTGGCTTCGGCGAGGCGGCGCATACGCTCCATCACCTTCTTGTGCTCGCTGCGGTAGGGCTCATCGCCGAATCCCTTCGCCAACTGATCGGCGATACGGAAACGGCCCCATTGTTCCAGGGGCAGTCCGTCTTCTGACAGCTTGCCTAGAAAGCGGCGGCAGGCCGCATCACTCCATTCATCCGTGGGATGGGTGCCGTGCTGGCGCACCAGCGCAAGGACCTCTCGTGTGAATGCGTGGCCGACCTTTAATCGCTTGAAAATGGCAGAAGTGATTTCCAGCGAGAGCGCCTCGTGACCGTAGAAATGGACACCGCCGGTTTCGTCATCAGTTCGCGTGGAGGGCTTGCCCACATCGTGCAGGAGCGCCGCCCAGCGCAGCGCAGGTTCATCAACCGCGAAGCCGACGGCTGCCAGGGTGTGTTCCCAAACCGGGAAAAGATGATGGCGATTCTGAGTGCAGCCGATCATGGGCCTCAATTCGGGCGTCCAGAGATCCAGCAGTCCTGAATCAGCCAGAAGTTGCAGCCCGCGCTTGGGATCAAGGCCGCAAAGCAGTTTCGTCAACTCCACGAAGACCCGCTCCACGGAAACCTTGGCTGATACATCCAATCGCTTTGGAATCGCGGACAGCGTTTTTTCTTCGATGTCGAAAGCCAGTTGCGATGCGAAGCGACAGGCCCTCAAGGGGCGAAGGCCATCCTCGGCAAAGCGTTTCAGCGGATCACCAACGGCCCGGATAAGGCGCTTCTCGATATCACTTTTCCCGTCGAAGGGATCAACAATATGCTCAAGTTTTTCCGCGCCATCCAAAAAATCCACGGGCAGGGCCATGGCATTGATCGTGAAATCGCGGCGCGCCAAGTCTTCCCGAAGACTCACGCCAAAGTGCACGGATTCAGGGTGCCGCCCGTCGCGGTAGTCGCCATCCCCACGAAAGGTCGTGATCTCAAAACCATGATTGTCGGCGATTACCGTGACCGTGCCGTGCTGAAGTCCTGTGGGCAAGGCTTTCAGCCCGGCTGCCTTGGCGCGTTTCATCACGTCATCGGGCATCAGCGCCGTAGCGAGATCCATGTCCCCGGAATCCCGCCCCAACAAATGATCGCGCACCCAGCCGCCCACCACCACTAGTTGTGGCTCGGGCGCAAGAGCAGCAAGAGCATCCGATACGCGGGCCAATGCCTGTTGGATAGGACCC
>JANOLT010000212.1:0-2186 GCA_031419915.1 Holophagaceae bacterium | reverse complement strand
CGCAGGCTCATCTTGAGGGATGTCCTAAATGGTGGCCGCGGCTCCTATGGCAGCGAAATCTCCGCACATAAGACTGGCCCGCACGGGTAGTGGTATCACATTGTGTCGCGACTTGGAAGAGTCTGCACGGATGACAGTGTCTCTGTTCATTCGCCCCGCGCATCGGACTTCCCTCCTTTTTCGAGAGGAGGTCCCATGGACCATGAAATCACTGAAGTCGTCCATCCCGTGGCCTGCGGGCTGGATGTCCACTCCGCCGTTGTCGTGGCCTGTCTGGTGCGCTCTGGACCCGGCGGAGGGCCTCGGTATGAGGAGCGGAGTTTCCCCACGGCCCTGCGGGGCTTAAGAGAGCTTCGGGATTGGCTCATAGCCAGTGACTGCGAGGCGGTAGGAATGGAGGCCACGGGCGTCTATTGGATGCCCGTTTTCGCGGCGCTGGAAGGCCATGTCCAGATGACCGTGGGAAATCCGAACCATATGAAAAACTTGCGCGGCCATAAGACCGACCGCAAGGATGCGAAGTGGATCGCGGGCTTGGTGCGGCACGACCTGATTCGCCCAAGCTTCGTGCCCAAGCAGGAATTCCGCGATGCCCGGGAACTGACACGGTTTCGTCGTCAACTCATCCAAGCGCGGACCAGCATGCGCAATGAAGTTCAGCGGCTTCTCGCGCGTCAGGGGGTCACCTTGGGGACCGTGCTGAGCAATGTGTTCGGCACATCCGGCATGGCGATTCTGGAATCCCTGGCAGAAGGACGGAGCGTCGTGGATGAACTCCCCAAACTCATCCACTACTCGGTGAAGAAGAAGCTGGGAATGCTGACGGCGGCCCTGGAAGCGCCCCTGTCGCTGGTTCCAAGGAAGCTGCTGGTGCTGCAACTCAAGCGGTTGGAAGTCGTCGAGGAGAACATCCAGGACGTGGAAGGACTCATCGCGGCGCAGATGTCCCCTCACAAGCAGCAACTGGAATTGCTGGTGAGGATCCCTGGCATCAGCCTCACTTCTGCGTGCATCATCCTTGCCGAGATCGGTGTGGACATGAGCGTGTGGCCCACCGAGAAACACCTATCCGCCTGGGCGGGCGTAGCGCCTGGGTGCCGGGAAAGCGGAGGCAAACACATGCGCGCCGCCGCCCGGAAGGGAAATCCGTACCTTTGCAGCACCCTGATGGAATGCGCCATCGCTGCCGTGAAGGCGAAAAACTGCCACCTGGGAGGCAAGTACCGCCACCTCTGCGCCCAGATTGGCAGCAAGAAGAAGGCCCTGATGGCGATCGCAAGAAAGCTCGTGGTGATCATCTACCGCCTGATGAGTAAAGGCGCCACCTACCAGGAACCAGCCTCCCAACCACCCTCCTCCAGGTCCCGCCACCGCAGCATCCAGAGACACATCCGCGACCTCGAAAAACTCGGCCTGATGGTCCAGCTCACACCGATTTCGGCCTTTTCCTAAGGACTTCTATTTCAGCTTTTCGGATTGGCTTTCATGACAGGGGCCGTAAGCCCTCCAACCAGAAGAACGCTGGTTGGAGGACTAACGGCCCCTAAAGCACGGCCCTCTTGCGAGGGCCGTGGTGGATCGGTAAGCCGGATTCTGTCCACCCTTACGGGCCGTGACGTCATTCCTCTGGGACCCGCATCACTGCTGGCCTCTAGCAACCTACCCGCCGGCTCGATCGGGCCAATCCTCACTGATTGCTCAGCACGCCGGCTTATTTGGTCTTGCTCCGTGAGGGGTTTACCTTGCCCGCTCTGTCACCAGCGCGGCGGTGGGCTCTTACCCCACCCTTTCACCCTTGCCTGTGCTCCGAAAAGCCATCGGCGGTCTGCTCTCTGTTGCACTTTCCGTCGGATCACTCCGCC
Organism: Holophagaceae bacterium; assembly: GCA_031419915.1. Lineage (GTDB taxonomy): Bacteria > Acidobacteriota > Holophagae > Holophagales > Holophagaceae > JANXPB01. The sequence continues at coordinate 324 of JANOLT010000212.1, read as the reverse complement.
CTGGCGTTACCAGGCTCACTGCCCCCTCCGCCCGAAGGCGGAATTTATTGGGAGTCCGGACTTTCCTCTGCCCTTGCGAACAGCGACGCCCTGATCCACAGGTTCAGGCTATCAGGGATGAGGCGGTGAGGGATGAGGTGGTGAGGGGCGAGAAAAAGGACCCCCCCCGGTATAGCACCCGTATGGGATGAAAGCCCCGCGAACTCACCTGGACGCAGTACCTGGCCATTCTCCATGCCGCGCATTCACAAAATGAATTCACCTCGGTTTCTTTTCCGTGTGAATCCGCGCCATCCGTAGCTAAGAAGTTTTAAATTTCAGAAC
>JANOLT010000211.1:0-4300 GCA_031419915.1 Holophagaceae bacterium | reverse complement strand
GTGCCCTTCCCGTCGCGTTTGTGCGGATTTGCTGGGGCACCACTAGGTGAGCCCATTCTCCCGATAGAGCGCGGCGTAGCTGCGCGGCTCGATGTGGGATGCATCCAGGCCCAGGTGTTCCATGGCCAGGCGGATGGCTTGGGGATCGCCCTCCAGTTCGAGGTAGCTGCCGAAGGGCGTTTCATCCAGACAGGCTTCGAGGGAGTCCCGCTTGAAGGTCGCTCGGCGCTTGGCTATGCGCAGCACAGGGACATATCCCAGGGCCGAAAGGATGCCCTCCATGGCTTCATGGTTCTCGACCACCGTCTGAATCTCCGGACGGATCTTCAGTTCCGGGTCTGGCTGCTGGGGGCCTTTCCAGGTCAGCAGGGACTTGCCGGCGTAGCGGCGAAGGCGCAGCGCGCTGCCTTTCGTGAACAACTCCCCGCCCCGGTCCCAAAGGGTGCTTTCCTCGTCCTGCATGGGTTCGACCGGCATGAAACTCAAGGCGGCCAGCAGGGGACGTAGGGCCTCCGCGGAAGGAATGCGCAGTTTCACTTCGGTTTCTATCGGGATGCTTTGTGCCATCCCGTTAATCTGTCACTGGTGCCACAGAAACGCTACCTCATTGCCACGCTATTTATCGCCGGCATGCTTTTGCTGGTGGCGGTAGTGCAGGCTTTTAAATCCCCGCGGGAAGGCGGCGTGGCTCCGGATGCGGTGGTGCTCAGCTTGAATCTGGACAGTTTTGAGAGCATCGCGGACCTCCGCCTGGAGGATGGATGGGCTCCGCATTTCATGTCTGCCCAGGACCCCGATCAATGGGAATCATGGCCTTCAGAAGGAGGATTCGGAACCGCGTGGGAACCAGCCTCCCCCTTCATGTCCGACCAGGCCTTGGCGCTCAACGGTCCGGGCGGGCGCAGCGAGGTTGCGTTGTGGCGTGGCCTGGAATGGCGTCATTACCGGTTTGACGCGCCCTTGGCGTCGGCGCGGCTGGACCCCGCCAAGCGGAATCGATTGCTGGTGACGCTTGCTCTTGGCCGTGGACGCTTCCAAACCAGGCTCATGGAAGTGCCCGAAGGTCGAGTGCTTTGGGCCGTGGACAGCGGTCCCTGGAGCCGCTTCAGCTGGGATGGGAAGGCGGTGCTGATGGGCATAGCCGACCCCTCACAAGCCGCCCGTCTACTGTTGACCGCTCTGCCGGTGGAGGGAGACTGGCCCGACTCAAGCCTCGCCCCCTGGAACGAGGAGGGCATGCCTGGAGCCCCGCGGGGATTCGCGGTGCGTCTTGAACAACTTTGGGACGACGCAAAAGATTTGCCGGGTCCGAAGCTGCTCCAACCCTGGCACCCAGGCAGCCAGCTATGGATGCCCCGGCGGGACCGCTTGTGGGTTTCTTCTGAGGGGGTTTGGACCCTCTGGCGGTTGAGGGAAGGCCTTTGGCGTCGGGATGCCAGCGGCCCAGGGGTCTTGTCGGCTCAGCCACCCTGGCGGATGGGGCTGGTGACTCCTTCCCCCGAAGGAGCGCTGCGAGCCCGCAGTGAGGTGGGCGCTGCGGAATGGGAATTGGTCCAGGCGGATCTAGCGCCCTGGCCGGCCTACGATGCCGCCTGGCTTTGGCGTAAAGATGAATCCCAAGGGGCCCTGACCGCCTGGGATTTGCGCTGGAATGAAGGCGAATCGCCACTTCCCAAGGAACGGCAACGGACGTCCTTGATGAGTGCCTACCGGGCCGAATGGCGGGCTGCTTCGAATTTGCGCCCATCGGTTCGGGGTTGGCTCCCCAATGGACCCCAAGTGGCGCTGCGAGAGCTGAAAGGCGTGGCTTGGGTCTGGGTGGGAGATCGTGTTTTGCTGGTGCGCCTGGTGAACACAGAACGTTTGCGCAAGCTCAAAGGCGCCGCAGAATGAAACACGCTCTATTTCATTCGCTGACTTCCCCCTGATTCTGGTAGCTTGATCGCAGTAACTCATGTAGTGATCCGCCCGAGGGAACCATGCCCCGCCTTCTCCTTGTGGACGACAACCCCAGTATTCACAAGATCGCGGAAACGCTTCTCGGCTCAAGCTCTATCGAGTTGTTTTGCGTTGGCTCCGCCAGCGAAGCACTGATGATGCTGGATTCCGGCGAACGTTTTGATGTGGCATTGCTGGACACCGCGATGCCCGGCATGGATGGCTGGGAGTTGCTTTCACGAATGCGCAAGCACCCGGATTCCGCATTCATTCCCATCGCGATGATGGCGGGTGTGCTGGATACGGTGGATCCAGAAAAGCTCAAGCGCGCTCCGATCCAAGGCTTCATCAAAAAACCCATCGAGTTGCGCGAATTGGCAGAACGGGTGCAGCAACTTCTTGCCACGCCTGTGACCCTTGCAGAACACGAGTGGGCCCAAGAGGAGCCCAAGGTCTTCTCGCCTTTAGCCACGGTTCCAGGTACAAAAATCAAAAATCTGCCGGAGTTCAGGGGCGTGGTTGACAGCCCTTCGCCCAAAGAAATCCAGTCAAGCGATTTTGCATATTTCGATGACATGAAAAACACGAATGACCAGGATGACCAGGATGATCTGTTGCTCCTGACGCCAGAGGATTTTGGGTTTGAAGAAGCTCCGATCGAACCCGGCTCTCCTGATTTTCTTTTGGCCCAGGCCACGGCTCATGCCATGGCAAAGGCCGAGCTTGATGCTCCGGCGCCACCAATGGACCCGGTGGGTCCGACCCTGGACCTGGAGGAGCTGGATCTGGAGGCCCTCAAAGATCTACCGCACGAAGAGCCTCCAACGCTGCCTGAAGTTCCTGGTGTCCCTGAAGTCTCCTATGCACATCGGTCGGAGGAATCCATCGATGAACCTTTCGGTGAGATCGCCGAAGGTCTTGCCACCCAGGCTGCTCTGGCTGCCGAAGCATCGGTCAGGACCGGCGAGCTGCCCAAGGACGAGGCCGGGAAAGAGACATTAGCCATCCCCGGTCTTGCCATTCGTGTTCAAGCCCTTTCCGCCCATGAACCGATTGCAGTTGACTTCTCCGCTCATGAATTTCTCACCGAAGACATTCCTGCACATGCATTTTCAGATCTTGGTGAAGTGCCGGATTTCGAAAATTTGGCGCCCGAGATCCAACCCGCCGAAAGCCCTGCGGCGCCTATGTTCAAAGAAGCCGCGTCGCATGCCGAACCCAATGAAGGCTCGGTATTCCCGTCCGCGGCCGCTCTGGTCCAAGTCCTGATGTCCGATCCGGTTCTGATGGATGCCTTGGCCAAGGCTGTGGTGGCAAGGCTGGGTGATCAGGCCCTTCGTGAGATAGCATGGGAGTTGATGCCGGAGTTGGCCGAGAAATTGCCACGATAGTTGAATCAGCGGCAATGATCGTCCCCACATCCGGGACCGATCCCAGGCTCACATCAATTTCGCGCATAGGCTCACTTGAATGATCACTGGCTACAACACCGACGTCCGGCACGGCAATCGGATCTATCACGTCCAGACCGAGGACAAAGGGTTCTCCAACCCAAAGATTGAAACACTCATCTATGTGGGCGGGGAAATTCTGGATAGTTACAGGTCTTCCTATGAAGATCTGCTGGCTAATCCCCCGGTGTCCGATGCCGCCATTCAGATCAGGATGGATGAGCAGCACAAGGCCATCATCCGGGACATCAAGAATGGTAAATACGACAGCACACCGCCTGATCTGCAAGAGCAGCAGGTATTCAATGAGCGCAGTCTGGATCAGGCCATCTTGGAATTCCTGCAACAAGAGGGTGACGTGGACACCCTGGAACTGGTACTCGAAAAACCATTGTCCCCGATCTTCGGCAAGCTTTTCGATGTGCAGATGCGCGCCCGCTTGACCAACAGCCAGAATCCCGTGCGTGGCGCCGACGTGGCTATACGCTTGATCTCAAGCCTAAAGAAAGCCGTGCCGCTACTCAACGGCAAGACCGATGAAGAGGGCGCCTTCCACTGCCAGGTGGAACTTCCTCCCAGTCAGCCAGGCCATTGCGCCATCGTGGTGAGCTGTGCCTCAGAATTTGGAAACGATGAGTTGAAGGCATTGGTCGGCTCCTGAGCTGCCTTTGTGCGTCCGAATGCCTGCCGTGATAGGTCAGTTATTGGCGACATCTGATCGAAATCGGGGTTTCCGTGGGCGAGGCCCTGTTTCGCGTGATGCTGGAACACCTGATTCGCTACATCGTGGGCGGGGCGTTCATTGCCGTAGGGATCTGGGTCATGGTTAAGGGATGAATGAGCAGGATGAACTTTTCTACGACGGAGGCTGCGGTCTTTGCCATCGGACCGTAAGCTTCATTCTCAATCGT
>JANOLT010000210.1:0-2076 GCA_031419915.1 Holophagaceae bacterium | reverse complement strand
CTAGGCCGACTACACCTAGAACGGGAAAGACGACGTCGCGTTTGGCCGGAGGCTGGGAGCCCACGCTCTTGAGGTAAGCGGCGACCTGGAAGGCTTCCTCAGCGCTCACGGGAGTCTTGATGAAAACGCCCTGCATGGTCGGGAAGGCTGGATTCTCGATGACACCCGACAATCCGGCCCCGAATTTGGCGGTGGCGACCGTCAGATCCGGCCCCAGCCATCCGCCGCCCCATCCGCCCACGCCTTGAGCCCGATGACAAGACATGCAGGCGGGAGCCCCGGATTTGAAGCGCAGATCGCCGGTGAAATAGAGCCGCCCGCGTCGAATGTCCTCGGGTGTCGCGGGCCGCGAAATCGCCGCGGTGCCAAGGGTCTTGCCTTGGGCGCTGTAGTCGTCAATCAGCTTCAAAAGCGCTTGGGCTTCGGCGGCGGTCACGCCCAGCTCCGGCATTTTCACGCCGTTGTTTTCACGCAGCAGCGTGAGGGCCGTGGGATCCCCGCCATCAATCATGGCCGAGGGTCCGATGATGAATTTCGCGGACCATTCGTGGGGGCGCCGCTTGCCGAGATCCTTGAGATCAGGGCCTACCTTTTTGCCGGCACCGATGGTGTGGCAGCTCATGCAGCTTTTGCGGTACTGCGCCTCGGCATCCTGTGCCTGGACGAGGGATCCTGCCACAAGAAGCGCGGGCAACAGCATAAGCTTCAGCACTGATCGGGTTTCGAAATGACGGAGCACGGGACCTCCCTCCGGGTGGCCCTTGGTAAGGCGGGCCAAAAATTAATTTAGGATTCATTGATCTCAAAAGCAATCGAGAAGTATGGGGAGGAAGTGCTCTCGAGTTCAAGGGTGGAGAATGGGAGGATGGTTTCAGACCTGAACTCTCGCATCTTCCAATGCCACTGCCATGGGGAACAACACATTGTTCTCCAGGTGGATGTGCTGGTGGAGATCCGCTTCCAGATCCGCGAGCCCCATGAACAAAGACTGGTAGCTTCCGCAGGCTCCCTCGGGCAGCGCGAAGTCCCTTGAGAGATCGCGAATCCGGTGCAGCAGCTCGCCCACCTGATCGTGCTCCGCTAACATGGCGCGGATCGGATTGGCCACGGTGCCAAAGCAACTGGCGGAAGTTTGTCCGGCATCCAAGGCCAACAGGTAGGGGAAGAGCACCTGTTCTTCCTTCATCAAGTGGGGCCCCAGATCGTTGGACAATTCGATGAAGAATGTGCGGATGGCGTTCAATTCAGGGTGATTCTCGCCATGAACGTGGGCCACCTTGTCCATGAGCGGCGCCAGCCGCGCCAGCTCTGTACGGGTGAATACGTGATGCGTGGCGAGCAGGTACTCCACTAGTTCAGTGAGGGACGCTTCGCTCCAATCCTTGGAAGGCTCAAGGATCGAGGATCGCAATTGCTGGATTTCCTCCAACACTTTTTCGGGTGCGAACCCAGCGGCGGCGCAGGCCTCGCCCAATTCACGCTGGCCTCCGCAGCAGTAGTCCAGGCCATGAGCCTCGAAGACCCGCATAGAGGGCGGGAAGGCCGCGGCGATCTGGCCCAGGCGAGTGTGGTCGTTGAATTCCATGAGAACCTCCATTCCGGTTTTCAGATTTACCGGTCTGCAATAGCCTGGGTCCTTTATGGACCGATCGCCTTGACGAACATCAAGGCCTGGGAGGCACTTTTCTTGCCTCGAAGGGTGTTGGATGATTCAAAGCTGCCATGAGAAGACGTGAAAATCGTCTTTCACGTTCAGCCCCACCCGTGCCCATACGCCGTTGCCAGGCTTAGGGCTAATGCATTGGTCTCGTCTATCAACGACGGCAGGCGGCCGTTTTGGGGTCCTCTCGGGTGGATCATCGGCGGTGATTTAGATCACATCCTGAGAAAAAATCCAAGGAGTGACAGTACAAGGGAGTAACTACCTTGTTGCGTTGAACAGCTTCATGGCCCCTCCGGCGGGGTATCTGAATAGTGTTTCCCTTGAATTCAGGAATCCAGGAATTGAACCGGGAATGAGTCCTTATCCGCATGCAGGGAGAAATCATGGAAGATCGGCTTTCGGCGGTGGAGCAG
>JANOLT010000209.1:0-7606 GCA_031419915.1 Holophagaceae bacterium | reverse complement strand
GTGGTGGCACTCGTACCCATGTTCCCCATGGGGGATATCGTGGCGGATTTCCTGCCTCAGTTACGACAGCGTCAAGGCCTGTACATCGTTCAAACACTCTCCCTGGAACGCATCCAGGCTCTTTTTCACAGCAATCGCGCCGTGGAATTCTTGATCAAGGGCCACCCAGACGAAGCCATGATCCAGGCGGAAACCGCCGTGAAGTCGGACCCCACCTCCAGCGTGAGCTGGAACATCCGCGGCGTGGTTTTTAAAAACATGGGTCACATCGAGAAGGCTGAGGCCGACTATCTGAAGGCCCTGAGCGTGAATGCCAAGGACACCGCCGCCATTGGGAATATGGAAGCCCTTCTGCGGGAAACCAACCGCCTATCCGAGGCCCAGCACTACCGCCAATTGGGACTGGAACTCCGGAAGAAGGATCCCTATTTCCAGGCTTTCCTGGCGGAAGAAGCCATGGAGGCTGAACAGTGGGAAGAAGCCGCCAATCACGTGGCTACCGCCATCAAGCTGTTGCCCTATGAATCGGGTTTCTATCTACTGAAGGCCAAATTAGACCTTATGGATGGAAAGCCCAAAAAAGCCCTGGCCGCCCTGGAATTGGCCCGCCGTTGGGCCGTGCCTGCCGAGCGGGAGCGCTATGACAGCAAGATCGCGCTACTGAAGAAAAGTTAATCAGTTCGACTCTAATTCCGAAAGTCGTTCGTGGGCCTCGCTGCTTTCGGGATGATGCATCAGGCATTCGCGCAGGAACCGGCGGGCACCTTCGGGATCATGAAGGGCGCTTCGGCTTTCCGCGAGCTGGACCAGGGCCTCTTCACAGGTCTGATCCAGATGCAGCGCCTGTCGCCAGTGATTTTCGGAGCGTTCCGATTCGCCCAGGTCCGCGCAGGCGTGACCAGCGTCCAGCACCAGGCGCAAATCATCGGGATCCATTATGGCCGCCCGTTCCAGGTCCATCCGGGAGGCCAGTGCATCGCCCTGATGGCCTAGCGCCAAACCCTTCAGGTGCCAAAAGACAGCCCGCTTGCGGGGCTCTGGCCCAAGACCTTCCAGGAAATCCAGCAGGGCCGCCCACGCTTCAAGCCCCGCCAGGCAATCGCCTTGCAGCATGAGCAGGGAAGGGTCTCCAGGGCGTTCCTCCAAAAGCTCTTTGCACCTTACAAGCGCATTTTCAAAATCTCCGAGCGAGACTTGCAACTCCAGATCCAGCGGCGGGTGCGCGGATCCCCGGCGATGGGTTGGAATCGTTCGCAGGAACTCCCAGGCGGCGAGCGAATCACCATCAACCCAATAGGCAAACTCAGCGCTGCGGAGCTGCCACTCCCATTGAAGATCTGAAGGTTCCTCGGAAGGCAACGCAACCTCGGCCCGCTCCAGGCAATGGCGGGCTTCCTCAACTCTGCCACCATCCATGGCCATCTGATGCCGTTCCATCCAGAGGCGGAAGGAATCAGGGAATCGCGCCAGGCCTTCTTCCAACGAGGCCCAGGCGCCATTGTCGTCCCCGAGCCTTCGCAGGGCCCGCGCTTCTCCGGCCCAGTGCCAGGGTTCCGTGCGGGAAGGCGGAGGGAGACTGCGAAAGAGCGCCAAGGCATCGGCGACGCGACCTTGTTGGAGCAGGTAGGCCGAAGGTGTCGAACGGTCCCAAGGCAGGCGCGGATCCCCATGTCGCTGCATCAGCAATGCCAGCGCCTGCTCCGCCAAGGTGTTCTCGCCTCGATTCAGGGCCGCGAGCATCAGGTCTTCCAACAGGAGTGGATCCTCTGCTGCCAGTGGCAATACTGTGCGAAAGTGCTCCCAAGCACGGGTAACATCGCCTTCCTGGTTTCGCCGGATGTGGAGAATACCCAATCGGTGAGGAATCTGCGGTATGGATGGCGCGAGTTTCAGCATCATACGGCCGTAGCGGAAGTGCCAGTCGTGGATCCTCTTGGGCAGATGGCGGAAGAAGGGCTGAACGAGAAGACGCTTCCATAAAGGCAGACGCACGAATTGCGCCCGGAGGAAATTCGACCACGCTTGATTGCGGAATCCTTGGGCGAAGTGAGCGCGTCCCATCAGTAGATGGATGCGGTAGCCGATTTCGCCGCTAGCAAAACGGGCGGAATGCAAAAGGTCCGTAATTTCTGAACCCGAAGCCCGTGAGTTCCAGCTTACTTCGGCCTTGCAAAGGATCCGGGGCAAGATCCAGTGATAGTGAATCCAGCGGCCCACCACCAGGACCACGAGAAGCAGTAAAAGCATGAAGTCCACATTCTGCATGAATACAGTATGCCGACATGAAAAAGCCCCGGCAGAACCGGGGCTTCAGTGTCTTAGATCTGGAAGGGTCTGGATTCAGACTTTCTTAACGTTCGAGGCCTGGGGTCCTTTGGGACCATCCACCAAATCGAAGCTCACGCGCTGCTGCTCATCCAAGGTGCGGAATCCTTCGGTCTGGATGGCGGTGTGGTGGACGAAGAGGTCGGTACCACCTCCGTCGGGAGTGATGAAGCCGAAACCCTTTTCGGCGTTGAACCATTTCACGATGCCTTCAGCCATAAAACACTTCCCTTTAGGGGTCTTCCCCCAGCGCCTGGTGTGGATCGCCGGAATGCCAACCAGGCATTGGGTTCCGGGGAACAGTTCACCGTTCTTTCAAAGTTCCTGATGGAACTCTTCCAGCTTTGGGGCAGGTGCCGAAAAGTTGGGTTGATGCAGAAAGCGTATCAGGGAGGGAGAATTCGTAAAATAAAATCCATTTTGATTAATTTCCCTGCTGGATCTCTTTCGCGATCACAAGCCGCTGAATTTGGTTGGTTCCTTCATAAATCTGCAAGAGCTTGGCGTCGCGCATGCATTTTTCGACCAAGTAGTCCTTGGAGTAGCCGTTGCCACCGAGAATCTGCACGGCATCAGTGGTGACTTCCATGGCCGTATCGGTGGCAAAGGTCTTGGCGATGGCGCTTTGCTTGGAATTCTTGATCTTGTTGTCAGTCATCCAGGCAGCTTGCCAGGTGAGCAGGCGGCTGGCTTCGATCTTCTTGGCCATGTCGGCGAGCATGAAGCTGATGGCTTGATTGGCGATGATGGGCTTGCCGAACTGGATTCGCGTCTTGGCGTATTCCAGCGCGATCTCGAAGGCCGCGCGCGCAACGCCAACCCCACCCGCCGCCACCGCCGCGCGGGTCTGATCGAGAGTCTTCATAGCGATGATGAAACCCATGCCCTCCCTGCCCAGGATGTTCTCAGCGGGCACCTCGGCATTCTCGTAGTGGACCTCCACCTGGTTGCTGGCGCGCTGGCCCATCTTGTCCATGGCTTTGCCAACCCGAAGGCCGGGCGTGTCCCGGGGCACCACGATGCAGCTTGTTCCACGGGCGCCCTTGTCGGGATTGGTGGATGCGAACAGCGTGTAGAAGTCTGCGTAGCCGCCGTTGGTGCAGTAGCATTTGGTGCCGTTGATGATGTACTTGTCGCCCTTCAATTCGGCACGGCAGGTCATTCCACCAGCATCCGATCCGGCCTCGGGCTCCGATAGCGAGAAAGCCGCGAAGACGGGCTCATCGGTGAGCTTCGTGAGCCACTTTTTCTTTTGTTCGTCGCTGCCTGCGATAAGGATGGGCGTGATGGCCAGGCCGTTGGCCATGATGGAGGTGTAGAGCCCGGCGCAGCCCCAGGCCATTTCCTCGCAAACGATGGCTTCCTCGATCTGGTTCTTGCCGGGGCCACCGTATTCCTTGGGCACCAATGCCTGCAGGTAGCCTTCATCCCAAGCCTTGTTGTAGACCGGCGTTGCCCATTCAGCGGTGTCGTCGTAATAACGTGCCACGGGCCGCATCACGTTGAGCGCGAAATCATGAGCCTTCTCTTGAAGAGCCAGCAGTTCAGGGCTAAGGGCGAAATTGAGCACGGCCACCTCGGCAAAAGTTAAAGACTCCGGGAGTTCGGAGACAGAAAGCCCAGTTTATCTCAGGGCCACGAGACTTCCAGCGCCGGGATTGTGCCTACCTTGGGTAGCCAGGGCCTCCGGTATAATCGCAATGTGTGTCCATCTGGATCTCGCATGATCGTCGGCTGCCCCAAGGAGATCAAAAACATGGAACCGAGCCTGATGATGCGCATATCCGCGCGCGCGAACCGTTTCCCCAACTCCCCCATCCGCAAGTTGGCACCCCTCGCGGACGCCGCGATCGCACGGGGGGTTCACGTCCATTCATTGAATATCGGCCAGCCGGATGTCCCCACGCCGCAACCTTTTTTGGATGCCCTTCACAATTACGACCGTAGCGTCATCGCCTACGGTCGCTCAGAGGGCGAGCCCGCCTATCGCGTGGCACTGTCCGATTACTATCGCGCCGCGGGCATCGAACTGGACGAGAGCGATCTCGTCGTGACGGTGGGTGGCAGCGAGGCCCTGCTTTTCGCGTTGCAGATCGTGGCAGAACCGGGCGATGAGGTGCTTTGCTTCGAGCCCTTCTACACGAATTACAACACCTTCGCGATGATGTCCGGCGTAACCCTTCGCCCCTTGCGGACCGAGGCTGCCAGCGGGTTTCACCTACCGGATGACCCGGCCATCCTCTCTGCCATCACGCCCCGCACCAAGGCCATCCTGATCTGCTCACCCAACAATCCAACGGGCACGGTGCTGACTGAGCCCGAACTCCGGCGCCTCGCGCGAATGGCCAAGGACCATGGCCTCTTCATCATTTCCGACGAGGTCTATCGCGAATTCGTGTACGAGGGAACGCACACCAGCATTCTGCATATCGAAGGCATTGATGACCACGCCATCCTGGTGGACAGCATTTCGAAACGCTACAGCGCTTGCGGCGCCCGCATCGGATGTCTCGCCACCCGCAACAAAGAAGTCCGCGCGGCCGCCGTTCGAATGGCTCAAGGAAGGCTCTGCCCGCCAGTGGTGGAACAAGCGGCGGCGTTGGCCATGACCAGGCTGGGCCCTGGCATTTTCGGCCCCATGCGTGAAGAATACATGCGCCGCCGTGACATCACATTCGAAGGCCTCCAACGTATCCCGGGCCTTGTTTGCGAGAAACCCAAAGGCGCTTTTTACATCATGGCGGAGCTGCCCATTCCGGACTGCGAGGCCTTCGCCCGCTGGCTGCTGGCGGACTTCTCGCACAACGGCGAAACCCTGATGGTGGCACCGGGGCCAGGCTTCTACGTGCAGGATGAATCCCTCCACAAGCCCAAAGGCCTGAATCAAGTCCGCCTGGCCTACGTGCTGGAAATCCCCAAACTCAAACGCGCCATGGACCTGCTGGCCCGGGCTGTGGATCAATACCCAGGATGATCGAGATGACCATGCGCCCCGATCACCCCATTGCTCTCATCACCGGAGCTTCCAGTGGCATTGGAGAAGCCACTGCGCGCGTTCTAGCGGCCAGCGGCTACCACCTTGGCTTGGGCGCACGGCGCTTCAACCTGGTGCAGAAACTAGGGTATGAATTGGAGGCTCAGCACGGTATTCAAACCTTCGCGGGCTATGTGGATGTGCGCGATTCGGGCTCGGTGAAGACTTTCGTGGATGATGCGGCGGCGGCGCTGGGCGGTCTTCATGTGGTGGTGGCCAACGCGGGGTTGGCCAATCGTCTGGATCGCATCGAAGCCATCTCGGAGGAAACCTGGCAGCTGATGCTGCATACGAATGTCGAAGGCGTGATCCGCACCTTTCAGGCCGCGTTGCCGCACCTGCGCGCCGCGGGTTGGGGTCATCTCTTCACCATCGGCTCCATCGCCGGGCATAACGTCTACGAGAACGGTGGCGTGTACTGCGCGTCGAAACACGCGCTGCGGGCGCTGGTCCAGGCCCTGCGCATCGAGCTCTGTGGCGAGCCCATCCGGCTGACCTCGGTGGATCCCGGCCTGACGGAAACGAACTTTTCCCAGGTGCGGTTGGATGACGAAGCCAAAGCCATGGCGGTTTATCAGGGGATGACACCGCTCGTGGCAGGAGATATCGCCGAATGCATCCGTTGGGCACTGACTTTGCCCGATCATGTCAACATTGATGAATTAATCATCGCGCCCCGGGACCAAGCCAGCGTATATAAGGTTCATAGAAAGAATTAGAGGCTCCTTTTGGACGCTGACTCCAGGCACCGTGGCATTCCATGGTTTGACCAACTGAGGCTCGGATTTTACGCTGCGCTATTTTTCTTATGCCTGGCATTTCCTGCTCGGGCCCAAGGTATCTACCGTTTCAAAACCTACGGCCCTGAACAGGGCCTGACGAATCTCGCCACCACCTGCATGACCCAGGATGACGAAGGCTATATCTGGGTGGGCACCGAAGGCGGCCTGTTCCGGTATGACGGCCAGCGGTTCAAGAATTTCGGCTTGGCGGACGGGCTTTCTGATCTCCTTGTGAACGATGTCCAGCCACTGCCTGGCGGGCTTTTCGTGCTCACGCAAAGCGGCCCCTTGCGGTTCGACGGCCACCGCTTCCAGCCCTGGGGGGTGAATGACGGCGTGCCCGCAAAGGGATTCGCCTGCGTGGCCCGGGATGGGTCAGGCCAGGTATGGATGGGCTCTCTGACTGGTCTCGCCCTCAGCAAAGATGGCGGCCTGACCTTCCAGCCCGTGAAGGACTATCCACCCGGTGGCGTCGCCGCCCTTTGGGTTGATCCGAAAAACGGCGCCCTGTTCGCCGTGCACCGCCGAGGGAAACCGGGCGAACGCGAAAGCAGCCTCGTGCGCCACCAGGGAACCTCCTGGTCGCACATCGAGCTTCCACCGGAACTCCGGAAGCGCCGTTTCAATTCCGTGCAGGTGGACGGCGCAGGCCGCATCTGGATCAGGGGCGGTTCCCGCCTCATCAGGCTGGCTGCATGGGGGGCAAAGCCGGAGGATCTTTCGAAGCAGTTGCCGGGTAAGCCAGCGCAGGGAGATGGGCTCAACCTGGATCATGAGGGCCGAGTGTGGGCCGCCACGGACAGCGGCCTGGCTTGCTTCGAGAAGGACCGCACCTGGGTTCTGGATGAAAGCCATGGTCTTCCTTCTCCGTGGGCCAACGCCACGTTGACCGATCGCGAAGGCTCCTTGTGGGTGGCCGCCGAGGGCCTTCACCGCCTTCAGGGTCGTTTTCTCTGGACCGGCTTCACACGCAAACAAGGCCTTCCCGTGGACGCAGTGTGGGGCATCCACAAAAGCAGGGATGGTGAACTTTGGGCGGTCACTCCACGAGGCATGGCGCGCTTGAAAAACAGTGGCTGGGAGCTGGTGCCGGAGACCCGCGAGCGTACCCTCTACGCCATTGCGGAGGATCGGGACGGCGGGATATGGGTCGGCGGGATGCCGACCGTGGACAAACCCAACACACTTTTCTACCGAGCGCCGAGCCAAGGTCGTTTCCGGGAGATCCCGATTCCTTCTGTGAAGCGGGGTACCGTGGGCACACTTGCGGTCGGCGCTGACGGGACCATCTGGATCGGAACCCAAGGAAATGGCCTGCACCGGCTCCGAAAAGCGGAGGGGAAGTCAGGAAGCGCATTCTTGTGCGAACTCGTGAGCCTTCCAGGTGGCACGCATGAGGAAATCATCAATCGCGTCATGGTGGATCACGAAGGTTTGGTTTGGACCGCAGGCAATCAGGGACTTT
>JANOLT010000208.1:0-1865 GCA_031419915.1 Holophagaceae bacterium | reverse complement strand
GATGCTGCCGGTCGTGGTGATTGCTTCTGGCAGCCACAATACGGGCGGATTCAAGACCTTCTTTGTTCAAAGTACCCATCAAACCTCTCCGCCAGCGTTTACACTCTGGCATGTTAAACCGACGGGCATGGTCACTCAGGCCCTGACGCCCTTTGATTTCGCCGTCGGGTTCGCGGCTAAGCACCTGGTTGAATCCGTCGTGGTTCACGACGCTTCAGGCAAACATTCGGTGCCTGTGGAGCAAGTCCGGGAATGAAGGTATCCGGGGGCGGGATCCTACGGGTGCTATTCACTTTTCTCCGAGGAGGGTGGCTTGCAGCCCTACCCGCGCTTCTTCCCCGGCTTCGGCCCGCGCACGGTGCCTTTCGGCGGCTTGCTTCTGGAAGATGGGGCGGGGCGATCATCCCGGCTTCGCGCGGCCGGTCGATCATCCGGGCTCCTGGCTGGGGGCCTGCCGGTCCGGGCCGGTTTTTCAGTTCGAGAAGGCCGCTCGGGGGAACGCCCCGGCTTGTCCCTGGAAGGTTGTCGGGCTTCGTTCCGCGTGCGTACTGCGGGCTTCGGGCCGCGGCGCTCGGGCACGAAATCCGTTTCCCTCAAGGTTGCGGGGCCGGCGAGCGTGGGAACGAAGGTGTAGGGCTTGCCTTTGGCGTCGCTGGCGGTGGCTTCGGCCACCCAGGCGCTGACGCGGCGCAGATCCTCATCCACGCCGATGATCTCGACCTTCACCGCATCGCCGATGGAGAGCACTACCTGGCCTTTCATGCCCGTGGCCTTGGTACGGTTTTCATCCAGAAAGAAATTTCCGCCCAAGGCGCCCAGGGGCACGCCGACTTCCACGAAAGGCGCATCCAATCGCACGAAGGCGACCTTGGGTGAAAAACCCTGGATGCGGCCCGAGAAGCGGCGTCCGATCTTGGGCTTCATCAGGAGGCAGGTCTTCCAGCGATCATTTTCCCGTTCGGCTTCGGTAGATTTTTGCTCAGCATCGCTGGCCTGTTTTGCGATCAGCGCCATCTGGGCATGCAACGTCTCTGGCAGCTTTTCGCCGCACAGGATCTTGCGCAAATAACGATGGACGATGAGGTCGGGATAGCGGCGGATGGGGGAGGTGAAATGCAGGTAGTCCTGCAAGGCGAGACCGGAATGTCCGATGTTGTCGGCGCTGTATTCCGCGCGCTTGAGGGACCGCAGCAGCATGGTGTTGAGCATGACTTCCAACGGGCCGCCGCGAATCTTGTCCAGCAGGGCGTTGAGCACTTCCGGCGTGGGCACTTCGTTGACCCGCAACAGATCGAAAGTCCGGGCGATCTCGGCGAAAGTTTCCAGCTTCAGTGGGTCCGGTTCGTCGTGGATGCGATAGATCGTGGGAATTTTTTTGCGGGTGAAGAAACGCGCCACGGCTTCATTGGCGAAGAGCATGAACTCCTCGATCATGGTGTGGGCTTCGTGATGGCCGTATTTGCGCGCGTCCACGGGACGGCCTTCCTCATCAAAGATGAATTCGGTTTCCTCGCTTTCAAAAGCCAGCGCGCCGCGATTCAGGCGCTTGGTGGTGAGCTGCCGGGACAGCACCAGGCATTGATCCAGTAATTCGCAGACTTCCTCGCCAAGCTCAGTGCGCTTGCGGGGGGAGAGATCCAGGCTGGCCTCTTTCACTTCGTCGTAGGTCAGGCGTTTTGTCGAATGGATCACGCTTTCCGTAAAGCGCGTTTCCACGATCTCCAGCTCAGGGGAAATGGTCATCCAGGCGGTCATGGTCAGGCGGTCCACGCCTTCGCGGAGCGAGCAGAGATCGCCGCTGAGACGATCCGGGATCATGGGGATCACTTCATCTGGGAAGTAGACGCTCGTGCCCCGGAGATTGG
>JANOLT010000207.1:0-5912 GCA_031419915.1 Holophagaceae bacterium | reverse complement strand
CCTACACACCCAGAGAACGCGCCATATAGGTTACAAAATCACTGGGCGCACCGCTTGCTCTACACCATGGAGTTGAACGAATTGTCGTTCACACACGCCCAGGGCGAACGCTTCGCAATGCGTACTTGGGACTTGGGACTTGAGACTTAGGACTGACCCCTCATCCCTTCGGCGGCAAGATCTCCATTCCAAGCCCGTGCCGCGGGCCTTCCGACTTTTCGACCCATAGGATATGCGCTCCAAAAGCACGGGCCATGGTGAGCATGCCCTCACGCATTTCCAGGGAAAGGCTTGCGCGGAGTTCAGGATGGACGCTGAGCCGGACCGTGGCTCCCCGCAGGTGTTCCCCTTGGCGGGCCATTTCGCGATAAGCCTTGAGCATCACGGTCTCGGCACTCAACATGCGGCCCATGCCCTGGCAGTGGGAGCAGGTTTCGGTGAGCTGGCGTTCGAGGGATGGCCCCGTGCGCTTGCGGGTCATTTCCACAAGCCCAAAGGCGCTGATGCGTTCGGCCCGGGCGTGATTGCGGTCCCGCAGCAGTTCCTTGCCGAGCAAGGCCATCACTTCGTTCCGGTGGGCTTCATCGGCCATGTCGATGAAATCCACGACGATGATGCCGCCGAGATTTCTTAAGCGAAGCTGGCGCACGATTTCGGGAATGGCTTCGAGATTCGTTTGGAAAACCGTATCTTCCAGATCCTTCTTGCCAACAAATTTTCCGGTGTTCACATCCACGCTCACCAGGGCTTCGGTCTGGTTGATGACCAGGCTGCCACCGTGCTTGAGAAACACTTTGGGAGAGCGCGCGGCGTCTATCTCTTGCTCGATGCCGAACGCCTCGAAAATGGGAATGTCTGACGTGAAAAGTTTCACGCGCTCCACCCATTCCGGATGGAGTTTGGAGACAAAGGCGACGACTTCCTCGTAGGTGCCTGGATCATCCACCCAGAAGCTGGCCACTTCTTCACGGAAGAGGTCCCTCAGCACTTTTTGAAGCAACCGGGAATCCTGCCAGACGAGGTTGGGCGCGGCCAGACTTTCGGCTTTGGTCTGCACATCCCTCCAGATCTCGCGCAGAAAAGCTACGTCGCTGACCAGATCCTCATCTTTTTCGCCGATGGCGGCGGTGCGGACGATGAAGCCTTCACCAGGCAGGCTGTGGCTACGGATCAATTCCCGAAGCCGCTCCCGCTCTTGGATATCCGTGATCTTGCGAGAGATCCCCACATGTTCGATGCTCGGCATGAAAACCAGGAACCGCCCGGGGAAACTCAAGTGCCGGGACAGTCGTGGACCCTTGGTGTTGATGGGATCCTTGACGACTTGCACAAGGATCTCCTCGCCCTCTTTGATGGGTGGCAGGGATGGGGGAATGACCGGGAATTCGAGAACCGCCGTATCCGGCTGGTCTTCATCCAACTCGACGACTTCCTCGGTGCTGATGCGGTGGGCCTCGGGTTCATCGAGATACAGGAATCCGTCTTTGGACGCGCCCACGGCGATGAACGCGCTTTGCATACCCAGCAGAAGCTTGGCCACGCGGCCTTTGTAGATATCGCCAACATGGCTGACGTGGGTGGTGCGTTCAATGAAGAGCTCGCACGGCTGGCCATTTTCCAGCAGTGCGATTCGCGTCTCCATCGGTGTCGCATTGACCACCAAGGACCTGCGGATGTACATGTAAACCCTCTGTTGAATTTGGCGGAGGGCTTAAAATCTCGAAGCCGCATCCCCAGTAGCTCAGGGCCATACCAGACCGGAAGCATTCCTATTGTGGCTGGGGTTAGGAAAAAAGGGGGAATTTTCTTAAACGAAGGCCTTTTCCACGATAGGGGTACGTTCTTGGGTGGCCAGACTGGTGATGTGATTTTTCCCATCCACGAAAACCACTTTGGGTTCCAAGGCCGCACCTTCCTCGGTGCTCATCCAGCCGTAGTTGGCGATGATGACCAGATCCCCGCTATTGACCAGGTGGGCCGCGGCCCCGTTGATACCGACTTCACCAGAGCCCGGAATGCCTGGGATCACATAGGTGGAGATGCGGGCTCCGTTGGTGACGTCATAGATGTCCACCTTCTCGTTCTCCATGAACCCGGCGGCGCCGATGAGCAATGGATCCAGGGTGATGGAGCCTACGTAATCCACATCCGCCCGGGTCACCGTGGCGCGATGGATCTTGCCCAGCAGAAAGTGACGCAGCATGGGGTGCCTCCTGGTCCAGGCTCAATGCGAGTCCCGGCCGATGTAAAAAGGGTGAACCCGATGGCGCTGGTTGTCCAGCCCCCGCTGTCATGGCCACGACCCCGCCCTTGGGGCATAAGGATCAGCGCAACAGAAACAAGCAGGGGTAGGAACATCGCACACCCCTCAGGAAAGGGTATCCAAGTTCAAGATACCGGGGGCCTCGGGGTTTGGGTTTAACGCGATGTTGTCGATGAGTCGGGTGTTGCCCACGAAGGCCGCGACACACAGGGCCGCGCTGCGGTCCACCAGGCCCACGATAGGATCGAGATTCTGGGTGTCCACCAGCTCGCAATACTGGAGCACGTCCACGCCACGCAAACATTCCTGTGCCAGGGCTAGGAGTCGCGCACCGTCCCGCTCCCCTGCGCGGAAGGCAGATTCGGCGGATAAAAGGGCAAGGCTGATGTTCAGCGCCCGATTGCGCTCGTCGGAGCTCAAATGGATGTTGCGGCTGCTCAGGGCCAAGCCGTCGGGTTCTCGCAAGGTGGGAACCACGGCGATATCCACGGGCAGGTTCAGATCTTTGACCATGCGCTTGATGACAGCAGTCTGCTGCAGATCCTTCTGCCCGAAAAAGGCCAGGTCGGGCTGCACCATGTTGAAGAGCTTCGCCACCACCGTGGCTACACCCCGAAAATGGCCGGACCGGTACTTGCCGCAAAGGGGTTCGGCGATGCGGCCCGGCTCGATGAAGGTCTGGAAATTCGAGGGGTACATCTCCTGGGTTTCCGGCAGGAAGAGGAGTCTCACGCCGAGCTTCAGGCAGAGGTTCTGGTCCGCCTCCAGGTCCTGGGGATATTTTGCCAGGTCATCGTTGGGCCCGAATTGGGTGGGGTTCAGAAAGATGCTCACGATGGTGGCGTCGCAGCGGTTTGTGCTCTGGCGGATCAGCGAGGCGTGGCCTTCATGAAGGAATCCCATGGTGGGAACGAAGCCGATACGAAGGCCCTGCTCCCGCATGGCTTTTACGGCGATGCGAAGCTCGGCGACACTACGGATGACACGCATGGGCAGCAATTACTCCTGATCAGGTTTTTGGGGCTGCCACTGCTGAACAGCGCGAGTGACGGAGGTGGGCAGTGAATAGGATTCCGCTTCGCTCGGAAAAGCTCCAAGGCGAACATCCTCGGAAAAATTCCGAAGCGCCTCGGAAAGAAGCTCGAATCCCTCGGCATAGCGGCGGACGAATTTGGGTGACTTTCCTGGAAGAAGGCCCAGCACATCGTAGATTACCAGAACCTGGCCCGAACAATGAGGCCCGGCGCCGATGCCGATGGTGGGCACTTCAAGAGATTCCGTTACCTTGCGGGCGAGTTCTGACGGAATGCCTTCCAGCAGCACCGAAAAACAACCCGCATCCTGCAAACGGCACGCGTCATCCAGGATCTGGATGGCATGTTCGCTATCACGGCCCTGGACCTTGAAGCCACCCATGGCATGGAAAGACTGGGGCGTCAGGCCGATGTGTCCCATGACGGGGATTTCCGCATCCACCAGGGCGCGCACCACGGGCAATCGCTTGGCGCCGCCTTCGAGTTTCACCGCTGCCGCGCCGCGACGAATGAAGTCTCCAGCATTGCGGATGCTGTCTTCCACGCTGACGTGATAGCTCAGGTAGGGCATGTCGCCCATGAGCAAAGCCCGGGGCTTCGTGCGGGCCACGGCCTCAAGATGATGGTTCATCATGGCCATGGTCACCGGCAGCGTATTTTCGAAGCCCAGGCAGACATTTCCAACGCTATCGCCCACAAGGATGATGTCTACGCCCGCAGCTTCCGCCAAGTGGGCCGTGACCGAATCATAGGCCGTGGTCATCACCAGCTTCCGGCCCTCAGCGACCCATGCCCGTAATTGGGGAATGGTCACGGCTTGAGTGGCGGGGCTTTCATGGCTCATGGTAGGTGCCGGGTTGGGCTGGTGGGGTGGGTGGAAGGTTGGCGGTGCTAGCGGTCCAGTCGGCGAGCGGGTCAACGCGTTCGGGAAGGATGAATCTGAGGCCTGCGGATTCCACTGCTTGCCTGAAGCGATGAATGTCCGTGCGGCCAAGAAAGAGTGTCTCATGGCTCTCGGGTACACGGGTCCAGAGCTCCTGGAAGCTTTGAAAGGCATCCTGAAGCTTGCCGCGGGCGCCCAATCTTTCTCCGCGTTTCAACAGGAGATCCGCACCCTGGGCCGTGGCCTCCAGCACGATTGCCGGGAACCTGAGTTCACGTGCCGCGGCGCCCACCTCGCCCCAGGTCATCAGGGTTTCCGTGGCTATGGCCTCATTCATTTCCGTGGTGGTGAGCAGTAGTGCATGGGCCTTGTGCCATTCGAGTTCCAGCCACCTTGAGCCGCTTCCTTCCACGGGGCCTTTGAGCAATTCAAGAAGGGTCCAGTAGGACTCCAGGGAACTGGAATTTTTGCTGCGCAGGGATTCTTGCGCTTCAGCCTGCAAATGACGCAATAGTGAAAGCCGCTGTCGCCACACCAAGCCTGAAGCTTCATAGAGTAAAGCGGCATTCTGGAAAAGCCTGGAAGCATCCCTCCAGGATGATTGGAAGGCCGCGACCTCCGCTTGAAGAAAGGTGTGATCGCCCTGTTCCAAAGGCGTAAGGCCCTGCTGAGGCAACATGAGGACCTGTAGCAGCGTGTGCTCGGCCTCCACGAAATCACCCAGAGCCGCCAGCGTGCGCGCTCTCCAAACCCGGGTGTGGGTCGTGAGGACCTGGTCTTCAAGCCGCTGAAAGCGCTCCAGGGCCAGATCCAGGTGACTGAGGGCGGGGCCGAGCCATTGCTGCACGCTGCGGAACATCCCGAGCGCCAAATGGCTTTTAGCCTGGCCTTCCAGACTGCCCTGAACGCGAGAGGTGCGCAGCGCTTCTCGGAATAGCGTGTGGGCCGCTTCGGGCTGGCCTTGGGCTTGGTACACATGGCCCAGGGCGATATTCACGCCCACCAGACCCTTGAAGTTCTGCTCGTGTTCCAGGAGCCGCTGAGCACTTTGAAGCATGGCCACCGCCCGCTGGAATTGGGATTGGTGAGCCAAGGCCTGACCCAATTCCAGCAGCAGGGCCATCTGATCTTCCCGGTTGCCCTTGGCGCCGCTTGAACTGAGAAGTTGCAGGCCTTCCTCCAGGGCGCGAAGACCTTTGTGATGAAACCCTTGAAGAAGGTAGACGCGACCCAGGGCCAGCCTCAATCGCGGCTGCTCCGGATGCAATGGATGGTCCGCCAGCAACTCCGCCGCTTGATGGATCGAGGTCTGGGCGTCCACGAAGCGGCGCAGGCGGATTTCCTGCCGAGCTTTTTTACGCAGCAGCCGTGCCAATTGGCTGGCATGAGCACCGTCTGCGGATTCAGGAATGCCCTCCATGGCGGCAATGGCAAGGCCAAGGGATTCCAGAACCTGGGGCGCTGATGGAGACGATGCCCAGGCATCCGCGAGAAATTCCCAGAGCCGGACCTGCTGGGGTGGAGTGGGGTGGAGCTGCAGTGACTGATCCACGATTCCCTGAGCTTCCAGAGGGGGCAGGGACTGGGATTCGATGGCCTGCATCACCTGGGCCAGAGCCGAGGCATCATCGTTGGCGAGGGAATTCAGCCGCACACTGAGCATGGCGCGGCCTTCGGGTTCCATGGCACCCATCAGGGCTCGCGCAAGGCGTTTGAGTTCGGGCTGGGGCGT
>JANOLT010000206.1:0-4358 GCA_031419915.1 Holophagaceae bacterium | reverse complement strand
CGGCGGAGCTTGGTCTTGCGTTCGGCTAAGGTGGTCGCCGAGATGCGCCAGCGAGCGGCCTGCTGGCGGGCAAAAACGATTTGCACGGCATTGCGCAGAGAATCGCTAGGTGGAGAATGGGGCGCTGGGTTCACACGGTCTCCAACGTTGGGGTCGTTCCAGAATAACCAATGCTTATCTTGTTTTCTGTTACGGTCCCTGATGCCGCTCCCACGGCTGGATCAAATGGTTTATTTTCCCGCGGCGGCTTAGAATGGATGCAAGCCCGCTTCTGCTCACGAAGGGGCTTTCCGGTTCAATCCCTGTTCCCTTTTTTCTGGAGGCGGCCATGTCCACCGTTACCTCGAAGGCCCTAGAACTCATCGAGCTCGAAAACCAATACGGCGCGCACAATTACAGCCCCTTAGACGTAGTCTGCACGCGGGCTGAGGGTGTGTTTCTCGAGGATGTGGACGGCAAGAAGTACATGGATTTCCTCGCGGCCTATTCGGCGGTGAACCAGGGCCACAACCATCCGCGCATCGCCAAGGCCATGATTGATCAGGTGCAGAAACTGGCGCTCACCAGCCGCGCCTTCCGCAACGACCAGTTCCCGGTGCTGCTGGAGAAACTTTGCAAATTGACAGGTTTCGACAAGGCCCTGCTCATGAACAGCGGCGCCGAAGCCGTTGAGACCGCCCTCAAGGCTGTACGCAAGTGGGGCTACGACAAAAAGGGCATCGAATACCCCAAGGCTGAAATCATCGTGGCCGAAGGCAATTTCCACGGTCGCACCACCACCATCGTGGGTTTCAGCACGGATCCCGACAGCACCAGCCGCTTCGGCCCCTTCACGCCAGGATTCGCCATCGTCGAATACGGCAGCCTGGAGGCCGTGAAGGCCGCCATCACGCCCAACACCTGCGCCGTGTTCGTCGAGCCCATCCAAGGCGAGGCTGGCGTCGTGATTCCGCCCAAGGGCTATCTCAAGGGCCTGCGCGAACTCTGCACCGCCAATAACGTGCTCCTGATCCTCGACGAGATCCAGTCGGGCCTGGGCCGCACAGGCAAGCTG
The DNA here is from genome assembly GCA_031419915.1 of Holophagaceae bacterium. GTDB lineage: Bacteria > Acidobacteriota > Holophagae > Holophagales > Holophagaceae > JANXPB01. Next base: position 3,304 of record JANOLT010000206.1, on the reverse strand, counting down.
TTCGCGTTCGAGCACGAAGGCATCCGCCCCGATGGCATCACCATCGGCAAGGCGCTCTCCGGCGGCCTGTACCCAGTTTCGGCCTTCCTATCGTCGGATGAAGTGATGGACGTTTTCACGCCGGGCATCCACGGCTCGACCTACGGCGGCAATCCACTGGCCTGCGCCGTGGCCGGGGCGGCGCTGGACGTCTTGGTGGACGAAAAGCTCGTGGAGCGCGCTGCTGAACTGGGCACCTACCTGAAGGCGAAACTCGAAGCCATCCCCAAGGATAAGATCCACGAGATCCGCTGCATCGGCCTATGGGCTGGCGTGGATCTGAAACCCGAAGCCGGTGGCGCGCGGAAATACTGCTATGCCCTGAAGGATCGCGGGATGCTCTGCAAGGACACCCACGTGAACACCATCCGCCTCGCCCCGCCCCTGGTCATCACCAAGGAGCAGATTGATTGGGCCGTGCAGCAGCTGACTGAAGTTCTCGCCTAAGCTACTCTTCCTCCATTTTCACCGGTGCCGGCGCCTGCTTGAAGATGGCGGAAGCACTGCGGCGTCCATCCATGACGATGTGCAGGGGGACCTTGACGCGACTGTGAACCAGGCAGCCCAAACGTGAAATCTCGGTCTGCTCCCTTAGCCAATCCCAATCGAGGAGACTAGTGCCGCGTGGGTAGGGAACCGTGAAATAGCCAATGTTAAGTGACGTTACGTTGTGGAAAAAATGGGACCCGAGGGAGGCATCCGCCTGGAAGTTTTCCATGGCGTACTCCACGATCGCTTGAGCGCACGAGATCATTGACCATGCGACCGGGATCCCCAGGTGAGGATCATTGCTGCCCCATCGGCCAGGGCCGATGAGCACGTATTTACCCGATTGAGCGCGGAATTGGTCATTCAGCTTTTCAAGCTCCTGGGCCAACGCCGGCGTATGAAATTTGTCGAATCCTTGCGGATCCACCCAGACGATGTCTTGAAGGCCCTCGACGGTGCCATTGCCCACGCATTTCTCCGAGAAAAGAAAGAGATCGGCGAGGTCCAGATCGGATGCAGCGAGATTCACATCGCCGCCATCCACAAGCTGGTGCTTGATCTGCAAGAGGCAAAAGGTGGGCTTTCCGTTGTGGGGATCGGGGTCCAGATTGATCGCGAATTCGATCTCCACAGGGGTCTCCATGGCATCGCGAAGGAGATCCAAAGCTTGCTTCAGGATTCGCGCCAACGGGAACGAATCGTACTTGAGAATATTCCGGAAATTCACGATGCGTGGCCCTGGGACATCCAATCCATCGTGGATCCGGTCGTCATTGAAATCCCATACGGAGGCGCAGTGCCTTAGCGCACCGTCCTTTTCGGCAACCTTGATGTCGTGGCTGATCAGGGTCGCGTCTTCTCCGCTCTCGAGATCCAATGCAGTACGACTCAAATCCAAGGCGTAAAAGTGCCTCTGGGTGGTGCGGAGTTGTTCCTTGGGCGGCAGCATATCCATCTCGGGATAGGGTGGCGCGAAGCGGTAGGCCCTTTCACCATCAACCACGTACTTGCCAAGACCCACGGCGATGGTCGCGATGCCATCCTGGGGCTGGGTGTAGGCCACGGGATAATAATTGAAAGACTGAGCCACGCCGGAAATATGGGGATAAAAATGGTCCCCGAATTTGCTTCCGACCACCTCTTGAATCAGGACGGCCATCTGCTCTTCTTCGATCTTGTAGTCAATGGCTTGGAAGTAGCTGCGGGAGGCCTTGGAATAGACCGAGGCATATACCAGCTTGATGGCCTCGCAGAGCTGTGCCTCGCGCACGCTTGGGTCGGGGTCATTGTTGGGCAGAAAGAAGGTGCTATACAGCCCGGCAAAGGGATGGGAAAGGCTGTCCTCCATCAGTCCGGAAGATCGGACGGCCAGTGGATATTTCGCGTGTTTCGTCAAATAAAGACGAAGTTTTGCCATTAATTCAGAAGAGAGAGATCCCTTCAGAAAATGCTGCTTGATGACATCGTCATCATCCACTTGCTGGAGCAACGATCGAAGGTCATGCCTGTCAAGAAAGGTGGTGAACTCCTCGGTTCCGATGATGGCTGAGCGGGGAATGCGAATGTTTGATTCCCGAAGAAGACCTTCCAGGTTTATGCGCGAAAGCAGCGAGTGGGTAAAAGCGACACCGCGGCCCTTGCCCCCCATGGAGCCCGCCGCAAGCCGCAGGATGTTGCGTTCCTCAGCAGGTGTTGATCCGGTAAGCGGGACGACTTTCCCTCGGGATTTCATGCTGTGGACGTAGTCCCCCACGTTGATCAGGAATGTGCGCATTTCCTCGGGATCGCGGTAGTCCTCTATGCGAAAGCGCGCCAGGACCTGCGCTACCTGTACTTCACCCCGCGCCATGATCCAGGCCGAGAAGTGATTTCTGGAGGCGTGATAGATCAGCGATTCCACGGGAACGCTGCGCAGTTTTTCTCGCAGGTCGTCCATATTCACCGCCCGGGCGATCTCTTGGCCCGCTTCGTCGCGGAAAACGAAATCCCCGAAACCCAGGCGCTCGTAAAAGAAACGGGAAAGCTCCGCACCCAGGGTGTACGAATTCTTGTTCAGGAAATCGCTCTTCAAGGCCTTGGCCCAGGCCTCTTTCACCGGGTCGGAAGATTGAAACACTGTAGGCAGCTCAGGATTCCGCTCCTTCAGGGCCCGGATGAGCTTGACCCCCGCCTCGCGATCCAGGACACCGTCCTTGGGGAACTTCCGATCCGAGATGACGCAGAGCAGGTACTCCTGGAACTGATCACAATAGGCCATCGCCTCCTCGTATGAGGTTGCAAGGAGCACCTTGGGTCTTACCCGCATGGAAAGCGAGCGAGACATCCCGTCAATGGTCCGGTCCTTGGCCAGCCGCGTGGTCTGCTTCAGGATCTCGCTGTAGAGGATGGGCAGATACCGGGAGTAATAGCGGATGCTGTCCTCCACCAACAGGATCACCCGCGTGAGCCCCACAGCGGTGTCATTGAGGACGTTACTCCGATCCTCCATGAACTTGATCATGGCCATGAAGATTTCGGGGTTCCCATTCCATACAAAAATCTGGTCGTAGTGCTGCAAGAGGTCGTGGCGCCGCCGGTCCATGATTCCGACTTCCACGTTGTCATTCAGCAACAGGTAAATGGGAATCTTGGAATCCGCCTGTCTCAGCGCGCAGGCGAGTTCGATGTGGCCCGCCTGCCCAAGACGGCTCATGACGATGATCATGTCGAAGGGGCGACTTGAGATCTTCTCCAGAGCCTCTTCGCAAGTGGACACATTGGTCACTCGCGGGGGGTT
>JANOLT010000205.1:0-1608 GCA_031419915.1 Holophagaceae bacterium | reverse complement strand
CCTCGGGCAACTGGTCGTAGCCGATGGGTTTCCCGGATGGTTTGGCCACCTCGAAAAGGGCGTCGCCGAAGGCGCGGGTATAGAAGGCGCCTCCGTTGCGGCCCACATGATCGAGCAGCTGTGTATCAGGGAGATCGTTGGTGAGCACGTCCTCATTAGCGTGGAAGCACAGGATCTCGCCGATGAGCATCAGGCCCGACCCGGGCCCGCTGCCCAGCTCCACGACCTGGTGCAGGCGGCATTCCATCTGCACCGGCGATTCCGCCACCAGCGAAGGCCTAACAAAGGTCGCAGACAACGGCGTGAATCCGGATTTCACGAATTCATCCACGCCTTCGGCATATTCAGCCGAGGCTACATTCATCTGCTGCACCATGGCGTGGCTCACGGTGGCGATGACGAATTCCTTCATGGCCACCACGTTTTGGTACGTGTGTTTGGTGGTGCCGTCGCGGCCCCGGCGGTTGGGTGCGAAGGCCAACATGGGCGGATTGGACCCGAAGGCGTTGAAAAAGGAGAAGGGCGCCAGGTTGCGTACGCCCGCCTTGCTCACCGTCGAGGCAAACGCGATGGGCCGCGGCGCGATGCTCCCCACCAGCCAGGCATTGGTCTGGATGGGATTGAGATCGGAGGCAAGGACAGTGCGAATGCTCATGCTTTCGTGGTGCGTTCATAGATCTTGGCTTCGATGAAGAGATCCAGCAGGACGCGATCCACGTTGCCATCATTGGCTTCTTCTTGGAGGATGTGGAGGCTCTTGGTCAAGGGTACGGCCTGCTTGTAGGGACGGTCCTGGGCGGTGAGCGCATCGAAAATATCGCTGATGGTCATGGCGCGGCTCTGCACGGGAATCGCCCGGGCCTCCAGGTTGCGAGGATAGCCGCCGCCACCCAGCTTTTCGTGATGGGCGAAGGCGATCTCCGGCACGCCTTGCAGGTCTCGGGTCCAGGGGATCTGCTTGAGGAAGCGGAAGGTGTGGGTGACGTGGCTCTCGATCTCCAGTCGCTCGGAAGTGGAAAGCGAACCCTTCCTGATGCGCAGGCAATTCAGATCCGAACGTTCAACCAGGTCCTGTTGCTCGCCGCTCCAGTGGGTGAATTTCAGATCGCCTACCAGGCCCAGACCATCGGCGATTTCCTGTGGCAGCACCGTGGGCATGTCGCATTGCCGCACCAGCGCGATAAGCCGATCGGTCTCTGCCTGGCGATCCTGGATGATGGATTCCCAGGTCGCCGGGTCGAAATGCCCCCCGCCCTTCCAGGACTCCGAAAGCAGGGCCAGCGCCTGTTCCAGATCCCGTTGCCGCAATCGCTGAAGGATCAATTCCAGTCTTAGAGGATCGAGTTTTTTGGCCTTCACCAGCACCTGTTCCCGCACGCCGACCTTGCCGAAATCGTGTAGCAGGCTGGCGTAGCGGATCTCCCGCAGTTGCCGTTCAGTAAAGAAAGTTTCGCCGTAGAGCCCATTGGGCGTGGCATTGATGGCCTCCGCAAGGCCCACGGTCAGGTTGGCCACGCGGCTCGAATGACCCGAAGTCACGGGATCGCGGCTCTCAATGGCGGTCACCGATGCGTTTACGAAGCCTTCAAAAAGCAGCTCGATTTCCTG
>JANOLT010000204.1:0-8342 GCA_031419915.1 Holophagaceae bacterium | reverse complement strand
CTACGTCCGACATAAGTGGCTGTAACCCACTGGCCAGAAAAGCGCTGGCCACTGCGTAACGGCCACTAAAGGCGCGAGTCCATCGCCGGGCCACCTGAATTCCATCCGCGGAGCTGGCACATGATGAATCTGTGGAATCTGCGGAATCTGCGGCTTCTAATCCTTTGAATGCAAATTGGTATCAAAGGTCAGCCAGGATGAGTGAAAAAAGAAGGGAATTAGCCTGGATGGAGGGGATGAAAACCAAACCCAGTTTTTTGGCTTCATCCGTTTTTATCCCCTTCATCCAGGCTGGAAAAGCTTTTTGCCGGGGATGTGCGGGGATAGGGAAAAAAAGGAGTAGGAACCATTCGGAATTGAGCCCAGCCTTCTCAGTTCCCTGGCGCTTCCTTGGGGCGTTCCCTGTGTCCGTGCACATCGCTGAACAGGGCCTGAATGAGCGGGAGATCCTGCTCCAGATTTCCGCTCGGCTTGAACAAAGGCATCAGTCGGACCACGTGTTCCCGGTAGTCGAATCCCACGGGCATGATCGGCACGCCGGCCTTCGATGCGATCAGATAGAAGCCTGTTTTCCATTGGCTCACGCCTTTGCGCGTGCCCTCCGGGGCCAGGGCGAGCATGAGATCCGGGGCCGATTCAAAAGCCCTCACGCATTCTCCGACCACCCCATGACTGGCGCCGCGATCCACGGGGATGCCACCCATCCAGCGAAGGAATTTCTTGAATGGGGCTTTGAACAGGCGATGCTTCCCGAGCCATGAAACCCGCAACTCCACCGCAAAGACCACCGCAACACCCAAGGTGAAATCCCAGTTCGAAGTATGGGGGGCCACGATGACGACGTACTTCGGATCGGCAGGGAAAGTGCCCTCGATCCGCCAGCCCGACAGTCGCAGATAAGCCCGGCCAAGGGCTTTCCAGAACCAGCCCCGGGCCTGTCGAAAAGTAGCGGGAGTGACCTGGTTTTCCGTAAGTTGCCGCAAGCGTTTCCTCGTAAGAGTGATCTAGTCCTGGTTCTGTGGACACGAGGTTAACATCCCATCAACCACGCACCGTGCCCAGGTGGAACTCAGGGCCTGCAGCGCCACACCCGCTACCCCTGTTAAGCCCGGATCCTGCAGTTGAGCAGGATGAAACGGGCTTCAGGCCGCGAATAGCTTCGCATTGGATTGTACTTTGGGTGATGCGAACCTGAAGTCTGAAGTCCGAAGCCTGAGGCCAAGCTGATCGTGCAATCGCAAAATCCGGGTTAAGTGGCCAGGGAAGACTCCAACAGGCCGCTCCGCCATGTACGGAGCGAATGGTCATCTCTCGTCAGATGGGTCTTTAGGTAGTGTGAGATCTTTTCGGCCGGGACAGGTTTGCTGAAGAGGAATCCCTGGACTTCGTCGCAGAGCTTGTCCCTTAGAAAATCAAGCTGGGCCACAGTTTCCACGCCTTCGGCCACTACTTGGAGGTTCAGGCTCGCGGCCATAGCGATGATGGCAGTCGCGATGGCCGCGTCGGTGGGGTTCCTCTCAAGGTCCTTGATGAAAGATTTATCAATTTTCAGGGAGCTGACTGAAAATCGCTTGATGTAGGCCAGAGAGGAATATCCGGTTCCGAAATCGTCAATGGCGATCCGGATTCCCATCCCGGTGAATTCCTTGAGAACGCTGGCCGCCAAATCGGGGTTCTGCATGACGACGGTCTCGGTGATCTCGAATTCAAGGGACTCCGGGCTCATTCCGGTCTCAGCAAGAATGGACCTGACCCTCGACGTGAACGACGGCTGCTGGAGCTGGTAGCCGGAAAGGTTGACCCCGATCTTGATCATAGGCAGACCTTCACGCCGCCAGGCGGAATGCTGTTCGGCCACATTTCGCAGAACCCATTCACCCAGGGGCAGGATGAGGCCGGTTTCCTCGGCGAGTGGAATGAACTCGTTCGGGCTGAGCAAGCCGAGATCGGGGTGCTTCCACCGGAGCAGAGCCTCCATGGAGGTTATCTCGCAGGTTCCTGGATGATGCTTGGGCTGGTAGTAAACCCTGAATTCATCCCGTTCCAGCGCCCGCCGGATGTCATTTGCCAGCAACAGGCGGAGACTCGCGTTTTCGTCCATCTTCGGCTCGTAGAACACGAAGTTGTTACGTCCACCGTGCTTCGCGTGATACATCGCGATGTCGGCCTTCTTGAGAAGGGTTTCTGGATCCTCTCCGTCCTGGGGGAACATGCTGATGCCCATACTTGCGGTGACGAACAGCTCATGGCCTTCGATCTCAAAATGCTTTGTGAGGGGCTTGAGCAGCTTGGCCGCGAGAGATCTCACATCCTTCACACTGGTGAGGTTCACCAGAGCCACCACGAATTCGTCTCCGCCAAGGCGGGAGACGGTGTCCACCTCGCGCACCGCCCCTTTGAGCCGTTTGCCCACGGCCTTCAGAAGCTCATCCCCGGCCAAGTGGCCCAGCGTGTCATTGATGAGTTTGAACCGGTCCAGGTCGAGGAACAGAATGGCGGCGTGCTTGTGGTCCCGCCGGGCCATGTCCAGAGCGCTTTGGATACGGTCCATGGACGTCGACCGGTTCGGGAGGCCGGTCAGGGAATCGAAATGCGCAAGCCGGAAAAGCTGCCTTTCCGCGGCCTTCCGCTCGGTGACATCGCGGCAGATGCACCAGACCACCTGGGGCGCACCCTCCCTGGATGTGCATGTGATGTTGCCCTCCACCGAGACGCGCGAACCATCCTTCGCGATCAGGTCCCCCTCGAGGACGGTTCCCTGCTCTCCGCTCAGCGCTCGCCGAAATTCGATGAGGTGGCGCGACTGCTGGTCGAGCTCCACCAAGTCCTGGAAATGCATGGTCGCGAGCTCGTCAGCGCTGTAGCCCATCTGATCCTGCCACACCGGATTCACGAACAAGAACCGGCCATCGGCGGAGCAGCTGAATATGAGATCGTTCGCGTTGTCCACGAAATTCTGCAACCGCTCTTGGCTCAGGCCGAAGGCCATGTGTTCATTCCGGATCACTGACATGAAGTAGGCCGTGATGAGTGCGACGGCGCTGTTGAGAATCGCGACCCAGCACAAGATCAGCAGCAGGAAGAGCCCATCATAGGGCAAGGCCGCCGGCAGGAATGGCATATGGATGGGATGGATCACTTCCGCGTAGTGCCCCGCCAGGAGAATCCCATAAAACGCTCCCCCGACGGCGCCCACCATCCAGACATCCTTCTGTCTCGGCAAGAGAAACGCGGCCTCGATGGTGACCAGCAGATAGACGGGCCAGAACCAGCTGACGGCTCCTCCGCTGAAATGGATCACCACGGTCACGAACATCAGGTCCAGGACGATCTGGAGGTGGTCCACCCAACGCAGATTCCGCACGGCCTCGTAGTAGAATTGAAAGAAGAGGTTGTAGAACGCCACAAATGCTGTGGCCAGCAAGAGGAACAGTAGTTGTGGCCGCGTCAGGAAAATCGGGACGCTGCCATAAGAGAAGAGTGCCGCTGCGTATAGGCCATAGATGCCCAGGATCGCCAGCATCATCCACCGCATCTTGGCCACCAGAATGGAGCGGAGATGGGGGCTCGCCCAATGACTTCGTTCAAGGGTGGGATGCCGTGATCTGCGGTCATTCTCGGGAAGGGATTCCAACAGATTCTTACGCAAACCTCTAGTCACTGCCATACATGACACCCCTCAGTAGAAGGATAGAAGGACTCGTCCCGCCAGGGGTGTGATCGTTGTCAATCTTGCAAGGGATAGCGGATTTTTCACATAGGTTTTAACCCGGATTTTGCGATTGCGCGATTCCCTTGGCTTCAGGCTTCGGGCTACAGGCTTCAGGTTCGCATCACCAACAGCACAATCCAATGCGAAGCGATTCTTTGCCTGAAGTCTGCAGCCTGAGGCCTGAAGCCAATTTCATCCTGTCCAAATGCAAAATCCGGGTTTAAGTGGCATGCCCATCACGAAGGACGTTTCGGACACGATGTCGTCCAGGCGGGTTCCAGCGGAACGGGATTATTAAGAAGGGTGGGTCAGGTGGGGATGCATCGTCGGCATCTTCGTGCCGAGGTGGCCGAAGTGCCGACCGTAGGCATTCATCATCTCCTTGCAGGCGCTGAGGAGGTAGCGGCGCTTGAACCCATCCGGAAGGGCATGGATTTCGGGGATTTTTTTGGAATAGAAATCCATGTAGCACTTCCCGAGGGCGATGGTGACCTCATCGAGGGTCATGGCGTAGGGCTCGATGATGGGCGTGGCCAGGTTGTACTTCGAATAGTCATGGACGCGTATCCGGTCTTTCATCTCCTCGAAAATGGGGGTGAAGGGCATCGGCGTGAGCACCGGGAACACCGCGATGTCAGGGTTCATCCGGAGGGCTACTTCGATGGTCTTCTCGATGGAATCCCAGGTCTCCGTGGGATGCCCGATCATGAACGAGGCTTCGGTCAACATGCCGTGTTCGCGGGCGAGGCGGATCGCGCGCTCGTTCTGGCTGATGTTGGTGCCCTTGTTGAGCATGCCCAGCATCTCGTCGGTGCTCCCCTCGGCGCCGAGGTAGATGTGGATCACGCCGGCTTTTCGGTACTTGGGGAGGATGTCTTCGTCCCGGACGATATCCTCGACGCGGGTCTCTATCAGCAGCCGCACGCCGAGGTCCGCCTCGATGAAGAGATCAAGCAGCCGCTCCCAGCGTTCGCGGTCATGGGTGGGATACGGATCAATCAGGGTGATCCACTCGACCCCGTACCGGTCCACGAGTAGCCGGGCTTCCTCGATGACATCCTCCGGCGTCCGGGCGCGCCAGTCGCCCCGCCAGAAGGCCCGGTGGCTGCAGAAGGAGCAACCCATCATGCAACCGCGGGAGGTGAGCATGGAGGCCATGCGGCCCGAAGGGTCGATCCGGTAATTGTAGGTGTCCCAATCGAGCAGGTGCCAGGCGGGCTTGACCGTGTCCAGGTCGGTGATGTGCGGGCGGATCTCGGTCGCGATGACTTCATCGTCCCGGAGGAACGCGATGCCGCGGACTCCATCAAGCGGCCCTTCTTGAAGCGCCGCCAACAATTCCGGGAAGGTCGCTTCGGCTTCGCCGCGCAGCACGATGTCCACGGCGCCGGAGGGATCCCTCAGGAGCTCGTGGTACTTGAAGGTAGGGAAGGGCCCGCCGAGGAGCGTGGTGATGGCGGGGTTCACGGCTTTGGCCAAGCCCAGGGACTTGACTGCCGCGGGCACCACGGCCGTGCTGATGGCGCCCGTAACGGGCAGGTAGTCATAGGCCACCACCACGTCCGGACGGTACTGTTCGATTTCCGCGCGGATGGTCTCGAAGGTGGCGCCAGCGGTGTTCATGACGTCGCAGATCCGGGCCTCATGCCCGGCCCCTTCGACGGCGCCGGCCAGGTAGGCGATCTGGAGCGGCGGCCAGGTGCCGATGGCCTCCACACCCCAGCTGGAGTAGGGCGGCACCACGAAAAGAACCTTGCTCATGGCGTCAACCTCATCAACCCGTTGGACAACATTCTAACTTCCATTGTGATAAAAGTCACAACAATCCCACCCCCAGGTGCATCCGTTCCACACCGGGGCTCACTGAAAATAGGCCGAGTGCATCGAGGGGATCAGGAATGGAAAAATGAACACCGTCAGAATCGACAGGGCAAAACAGGCGATCGTGATCCATGCGGTGGCCTTAGGTCCGAGCCGGTAGAACAGCCGCAGGTGCAGCAGGGTGCCGTAAGAGAGCCAGGTCACCAGGGACCAGCTCTCGATGGGATCCCAGCCCCAGTAGCGCCCCCAGGACTGGTTCGCCCAGATGGCTCCCGTGACGATGGTCGTGGACCAGAACACGAAGGCGAAGCCCACGTAGCGGACGGTGTAGGCGTCCAGAACGTCAACCGCGGGGAACCGCTCCAGCCAACGGCTGGAGGCGCCTTTGAGTTTCCGCAGCAGGATCACCGCCGCGGCGAAGGAAAGCAGGAAGGCGCCCACCGCCAGACTGTTGAAAAACACGTGGAAGCCCAGCCAGACGGAGCGCAGGGTCGGCGGCAGATCCCGGGCCTCGGGGCTGGTCAGCAGGCCCAGGCCCACCATGAGGATCGAACCCGGCAGGGCCACGAGGGCCAGCCCAGCTAAGGAAGGGCGCCGCCAGAGGACGATGAGCAGCATGACGATGGCCATCCAGGCATTCGACGATAGGATCTCGTACTTCATCATGTAGGGCCCGTGTCCCACCTCGATCCAGCGCAGGATGAGCGCCACCGAATGGGGCAGCAGGCCCGTCGCAGTCAGCCCCAGGCCCCAGCGGGCGCGGGCGGGATGGTTCCACATCAAGGCGTGGGCGAAGAGGATGGTGGCCAGAATGTAGAGGCCCACCGCCACCCAGTGGAGAATGGTTTCCAGCAAAAAGGGGTTCATGGTTTCTTTCCTTCCTTTGGGGGCGGCGTGCCCATGCCGTGGGCATCCCGGGCTTCCATGCTCCAGGGAACTTCCTTGCGTCCCACCTGGGGTGGGGCGGTGAACTGGGTTTCTTCCAGCATCCAGATCCCCTTGAGCTTCTGGAAGTGGTAGAGCATCTCGTAGTGGTCCACCGAGGCCTCGCCCACCTGAACGCCGGTGTCCGCCTTCAGATCCCGGTAGCGCCACCGCTCCTTGGTGCGGATCCGGAGATCTTCCTTGATCTGCTCCACCCCCGTCACCTCCAGGGATTCCAGGTGGGCGTCCAGGGTGAGGCCCATGTCGGAGCGAACGCCGATGAGGCCCGTCAGCCGCTTGCCATCAGGGGCGTTCGGGCCCACCACGGAATCGATGATCAGGATATCCCCCTTCCGGTAGGCCTCGCTCACCACCGCGTTGTAGTGGGCCACCAGGGCCCTGGCTTCGCGGGTGGCGGCCCGCTCGCAGCCGAGGGTGAAGGCGAGCGTGAGAAGGGGGAGAAGGATTCGCATGGTCAGGCCTCGCCTCCATGGTCCCGCACTAAGCGCTCGAAGCGCTCCTGGAAAAGCGGCACGAACCGGTGCGGCCGCAGGGCCACCACCACCCGTTCGGTGCCGTTTCCCGGCGTGACGGACACCAGCTCATCCACTTTCACGACCCCGATGTTGAGGGCCACGCCCAGCAGGATCAAGGCAAAGCCCGCATAGGCCAGCCCCAGGGCCGGGTCGTGGTTGCCGTGGAGCCGTGCCCAGGCAGGCAGGCCGTGGAGCCGCAACTCCCCGCCGCCGGGGATGGTCAGGCTCTCACCAGGTTTGAGTACCGCCTCCATCGAGGTGGATGCACCGTCCAGGATACGAACCTCGAGCGAGCCTGGCCGCTGCCCGTCGGTGGGCATCACTGCCCGGAGACGGGCCTGAAGGTGCCGTGGTCCATGGACATAGGTACCGTAGGCCTGGGGCTCCTTCTGCTCCATGAGGGCGGCGGTACGGAGGGTGGGCGCGCCGGGCGCTTCCCATTCCACCATGGCGGCGGGTCCGTGCTTCGCGTCCATGTAAAGACGGCCATGGCTCATGCGCAATTCCTGGTTCACGGCCATCTCGCGCACTTGAGTGCCCTCCGGTCCGTGGAAGGTCAGACTCAGGCCAAGGCCCTTCAATTCGCCGGAGGGATAGCGGTCCTCGTGAACAGCGTTCAAGGTCAGGGGATCGTCCAGGCGGAAGGGCTTGCCCAGCAGCCCGGGCCACTGGGCGCCCCAGGCCTCCACGGTGGTCGGCAAGGTCTCCCCTTCGTAGACGTCCACCACCGCCTCCGTGCCGAACAGGGCTCGAAGGCCCCCCGCGAGGATCACGCAGAGCAGGCCGGTGTGGAACAGGGGCGATCCCGCCAGGCCCAGTCGGCCCCGGACCCGGATGGCCACGGATTTAGAAGCCCCTTGCGCGGGCCGCGTGAATTCATGCCGGAGGGGCGCATTCCGGAAGTGGGCCTCGGTGGGAACCAGCTTCCATAGGGCGCCCAGGCGACGGATCTGCTCCACCACCACGATGGACAGGGACATGGTGGCCATCGCCAGGGCGATCAGGAAGGCCGGGCTGGTGAAGACATGGTCCAGAGCCAGCCAGTCCACCAGGGCCGTGACAAAGGCGCCGTGCTCCTGGAGGCGGGCCAGCTCCGTGGCCGTGGCTACCCCCGTCTGGGGCAGGGCTGCGCCCAGCCCGCCCAGCACCGTGATTGCAAGGATCTCCCCGACGATGGTCGCCGGGGCGCGGAAGAAGCGCTTCAGAAAGATGGCTACCAATCCGGTAGGCCGGTCGTGCCGTGCTGGCAGCTCGTCTGGCAGTTGTTTGCGCTGTAGTTACCCGGGGTGGTCTTGTTGAAACCGGTCATGAGCATATTGGCCTTATTGCTTTGGTAGGCGTAGCGGGCC
>JANOLT010000203.1:0-2029 GCA_031419915.1 Holophagaceae bacterium | reverse complement strand
CTGCCGGAGCACTCTTGGCCGCCACTCCATCATCGTGGGGTTCCGAAACGGTTTTCTGGGCACCAGGGCCCTCAGAAGGCGTCTTCTCACTTCCACCGTAGCCACTGGCGTACCAACCGCTGCCCGACAGCACGAAAGCAGTTCGGGAGATTTCGCGACGCATGACCTCGGCCAGGCCGCATTTAGGACAATCATGGGCCATGGGCGCGGAAAAGCTCTGGAGTCTTTCTTCTTTCGCGCCGCAGGCTTCACAGCGGTACTCGTAGAGTGGCATGGCATCCTTCCAAATAAGCGGCTCGCGCCGCAAACTGATAGTTTAACTCGGACGCGCCATGAACACTCACCCTCGATTCTTTCTTGATGCCCAGGCTTTCCTCGCGGCGCACGCGAAGCGGCCCGCGCGGCTTTGCTTCACGAACGGATGCTTTGACCTTTTGCATCCGGGACACGTCAGGTATCTGGAGGACGCGCGCGCCCTGGGGGATTTTCTGGTGGTGGGTCTCAACAGCGATGCATCCGTCGCACGTCTCAAAGGTGTGGGAAGGCCCTTGCAGGACGAAATCGCCCGTGCCTCTGTTCTGCTGGGGCTGCGCAGTGTGGATGCGGTGGTGCGGTTCAACGAGGACACGCCTCTGGAACTCATCAAAGCCTTGCGACCGGACACCCTCGTCAAGGGTGGTGATTACACGCCGGACACGGTGGTGGGGCGCGCTGTGGTGGAAACGCATGGAGGGCGCGTCGTGATCATTCCCTTCGTTCCCGGTCACAGCACTTCACGAATCGAAGAACGCATCCGCAGCGGGCGAGGCGTGACGCTCGAGCCTTGAAAAGCGGAGGCGGCCAAACAGCCGCCTCCGCTTTGCATTTCCCACCGCCTACTGCCTACGGCCTAAAGCCAATACATCAGGCTTCGGCGGGAGCTTCGGCGGCCATGAGCGCCTTGCGGCTGAGCTTGATCTTGCCGCTCTTTTCATCAATACCGATGACCTTGACCAGGATCTCCTGGCCTTCGCTGACTTCATCAGCAGGGCTCTTCACACGATGATGCGCCATCTCGGAAACATGCAGCAGACCATCGAGACCGGGCAGGATCGTGACGAAGGCACCGAACTCCACGACCTTCGCGACACGGCCCATGTAGGTCTTGCCGACTTCAGCGGTCTGAGTGAGATCCGCGATCATCTTCATCGCGATGGCAAGCTTTTCCTGGGTTGGGCCGGCCACCTGGCAAATGCCGTCATCGTCAATGTTCACGGAGCAACCAGAAACCTCGATGATGTTGCGGATGGTGGCCCCACCCTTGCCGATGACGTCGCGGATCTTCTCTTTGGGAAGCTGGATGCTTTGCATCTGCGGCGCGTTCGAAGCGAACTCTGCGCGCGGCGTGGCCAGGATTTCGCCCATGGAAGCGAGTAGTTGCAATCGTCCCTGTTTGGCCTGCGCCAGGGCCTTGGTCAGAACCTCGGTGGTGATGCCGCCGATCTTGATATCCATCTGCAAGGCCGTGATGCCCTTGGTGGTGCCCGCGACCTTGAAATCCATATCGCCGTAGTGATCTTCCTGGCCAGCGATATCGGAGAGGACCACGAACTTCTCGCCATCGCTCACCAGACCCATGGCGACACCTGCAACGGGTGATTTTAGTTTGATGCCTGCGTCCATCAATGCGAGCGTTCCGCCGCAGATGGTGGCCATCGACGACGAACCGTTGCTCTCGGTGATGTCAGACACCACTCGCACGGTGTAAGGGTTTTCTTCCTTGCTGGGCAGCACAGCCATGAGGCTGCGTTCGGCCAACATGCCGTGGCCGATTTCGCGCCGTCCGGGACCGCGATTGGGTTTGCACTCGCCCACGCTGTAACCGGGGAAATTGTAGTGGAGATAAAACTTCTTTTCGTACTCTTCCTCGATGCCGTCAATGTATTGCACATCATCCTTGGTGCCCAGGGTGGCGGTCACCAATGCTTGGGTTTCCCCGCGAGTGAAGAGACAGGAACCGTGCGCGGAAGGGAGCACGCCGACTTCGATG
>JANOLT010000202.1:0-3210 GCA_031419915.1 Holophagaceae bacterium | reverse complement strand
CTACGTCCGACATAAGTGGCTGTAACCCACTGGCCAGAAAAGCGCTGGCCACTGCGTAACGGCCACTAAAGGCGCGAGTCCATCGCCGGGCCACCTGAATTCCATCCGCGGAGCTGGCACATGATGAATCTGTGGAATCTGTGGAATCTGCGGAATCTGCGGCTTCTAATCCTTTGAATGCAAATTGGTATTAGTAGGGCTGGGCATCTTTCCGTGCAATTTCATCCAATGCCGTTTTGGCGCCTTCGTGGCCGGCCTCTGTGGCGTGCTGGAGCCAGGTCTTGGCCTGGGCCGAATCTTTCATTCCGCCATGCCCGAAACGCAGCAACTCAGCCAGCTGGAACATGGCTTCCACGTGACCGCCATCCGCGGCTTTTCGCAGCCAGCGCCGAGCCTCGGCCCCATCCAGTGGCGTCTCGGGGCTGCCCTTCAAGAAAGCCAAGCCGCGCTCAAAACAGGCCTTTGGATCGCCGCGCTCGGCCTTGGCATGATGGCGTCGCCCCATGAAACTCCAATGCATGCCACGACGACTCGACATCCAGAAAAACAAAAAGAGCAGCGTTGGCACGACGAATCCAATGCTCAGGAATACAGCGATGACCCATGTCGGGGCAAGAAAATGCACGAAGCCGATGATGCTCGCTGCAGCGCCCAGAAGACCGAGGATTCCCACCAGCCCACCGGGGACGACGACAAGCCAGAAGAACCACAAGAACCAATGGCCGTGGACCGCTTCGCCCATCCATTCATCCAGCCCATCGGCAATGGCGCTGGCGATGCGCATCAGAGGATCCCGCGGTGCTTCAGAAGGCAATGGCAACAGAGCGCTGCGAGACGGCTCTCTTGATTCGAGTTTCTCGGCGCGCCGATGCCAGAAGGCCGCCATCTCGGCATCCGGCTCCATGCCCTCACCTTTTTCGAAGGCCCCCACCAACCATTCGGCCGCAGATTTCCAACCCATCTCGGCGGCCCGGCGATAAGCGGTGCGGCCGGCTTCGGGATTCGCGGCGATGCCGATGCCCCAGCACAGCATTTCGCCCATGCGGAAGGTGGCTTCGGCGTGGCCAAGTACCGCGGCACGGCGGTAATGGTCCATGGCTTTTTCCCGCACGCCGATGCCGTAGCCCCCGCCCTCGCAGTAGAGTCCCAGCTCGAAATGGGCATCCGCGTTGCCGAGCCCCGCCGCACGTTCGAGGCAGGAAAGCCCCTGGGGCACGTAATGGGCATTGCGGCCCCATCGAAGCCAGGCCGCGCCGGGGTCCTTCGTGAACCTCGCGCAGAAAGCGCGGATGCCGTTCTCCATGGCGATGAGCATGGGGACATCATCGCAGGATCATTTACCCAGTGCAGCTTTCAACTCCGACTCGGTACGCCCCGAGCTGTAGCCAGACCAGCGCGTGCGCAGCTTGCCGTTTTCATCCACGATGATCGTGGTTGGAATACCGATGATGGGGCCGAAGGGTTCCAGCGCGCCTCGATTCAAGGGCACGTAGGCCTTGAGCTGCATCGGGTGGCGACTGAGATAGGCGTTCACATCCGTGAACCCACCCTCGTCAATGGAAATGGGCAGCACCGCATAGCGACCGTCAGCTTCGGATTGGAGCTTGGCCAATTCAGGAAGGCTTGCCTTGCATGGAGGACACCAGGTGGCCCAAACATCCACCACAACGACTTTTCCTGCGTATTCGGCCAAGGTGTGACGACGGCCTTCGGAATCGAGAAAAGCCACGGAGCGGACATCAGCGCCCACATTTGGAGTGTTGTCCCGCTTCACTCTCCAGATACCGAACAAGAGCACCAGGGCAACCAACCCGAGCGTCGCGAAACATCCCCAGCGCCTCCACTGATCGCGGATGCGTTCCATCGCGTCTTCGTTCATACGGGCCCTCCATGGCAAAGTAAAGCATGGCCTCACCCCTCATTTCACCAAGAGAACTAGCCGCTCTTCAAGGCGCCGTACTGTTGGATGCGCGCTCGAAGACCGCCTTTGAAGCGGGCCATTTGCGCAGCGCGCTGAACGCGGATCCGGGTATGCATTTGAGCGCCGCCTACACCCACCTGCTTGGAGGCCTGCCCCCCGACCACCTGGTTGTTCATTGCGGCTCCGGCATCACAGCCTGCCACACGCTGCTGGCCCTGGAACACGCAGGCTTTCCAGGCGCAGCACTCTATGTGGGCAGCTGGAGCGAGTGGTGCAGAAGCGGAAAGCCCGTTGCTTTGGGGACGGAATGAGGATGTGGGCGGTAGGCAATAAGCTGTGGCCCATCCCTCATAGCTCATAGCTCATAGCTCATGGTCGTATTCTTCCACTCATCGAGGCGGCGGGAACCAATCCGCTGATCCTTGATAAATCTCGCTAAAGTTGAGCCACACCTTTCTGGAGTCACCCATGAGCGAATCCGAGTCCTTGTATGGATCAAGCGAAAAGCCCGGAACCCCGGCCCCAGCGCTGGGGTTGATGGACCAATTCGTCGGGCTCTTCACGGAGCCCGTGGAGACCTTCAAGAAGCTGAACGTGGCACCAAGCTGGATCTGGGCCCTGGTGGTCCTGATCCTTGTCAACTTGGTGGTGGTGGGCGTCTGGGGCTTCAAGGTGGACGTGGATGCCATGCTGCGCCCCGGCTTCGAAGCCAACCCAAAAATGACCCAGGAGCAAATGGACCAGGCGATCTCCTTCATGGAGAAATTCTTCCCCTACATCGTCATCATCCAGACCTTGATCCTAATTCCCGTCGCGATCTTCTTCATGGCCCTCATTTATTGGCTGATCGGCAAGGCAGCCTCCGAAGGCGAACCACTTTCGTACATCCACGCCCTCAGCGCCACGGTGGTGCCCAGTTTGGTGATGCTGCCCCATTCCTTTCTGATCCTCGTCATGGCCTTCCTGCGCCCCGTAGGCGGCCTCACACCCGAGAAGCTCGCACCCAGTTCCATCGGCTTCTTTGTGAACGTCGCGAATCCCAAGCTCCACGCCCTGCTCTATGCGCTGGATCCCTTCACCATCGGCAGCCTCGTCCTGGGTTTCCTCGCCTTCCGCCACACCATGCGGTTGAAGACCGGCGGCGCCCTTGCCTGCACAACGCTGGCAGTTCTCATCACCCTTGGGTTCCGAATCCTCGGAGCCAAGTAGATGGCCAGCCGCAAGAATAAGATCCTCGTAGGAATAGGTGCAGCACTGGTTGTCCTCATCGGCCTCGGCATCGGCTTCGG
>JANOLT010000201.1:0-1941 GCA_031419915.1 Holophagaceae bacterium | reverse complement strand
GGCTGAGGACATGGCTCCCAATGACGCCCGCAAGCATCACCTGGAGCGGGGAGGAGCCGAGACACTCAAAGAAATCTACCGCTCCGATCTTCGAGGCCGAGGCGGCGCCGGCTTCAAGGCCGGCATCAAGTGGGAGTCGGTCCGCGACGGCAAGATTGGCGGCCGTTATGTACTTTGCAACGCCGACGAAGGGGAGCCGGGCACCTTCAAAGACCGGGTCCTCCTCACTGACTACGCGGACATGGTCTTCGAGGGCATGACCATCTGCGGGCATGTGGTGGGTTCCAAGAAGGGGATTCTCTACCTGCGCCAGGAGTACTGGTACATGAAGGAACACCTCGAAAAGGTGCTGAACCGCCGTAGGGAAACCGGCCTTCTGGGCTCGGGAATCCTGGGCACGGCACTGGACTTCGACATCGAGATGCATTTCGGCGCGGGCGCCTACATCTGCGGTATGGAGACCGCCATGATCAAGAGCATCGAGGGGCGTCGCGGGATCCCTCGCAGGCGATGGCCACTACCCGTGCATCAGGGCTATCTGAAGCGTCCCACGGTGGTGAACAACGTGGAGACTTTTGCGGCCGCCACGATCATCAGCGCTAAGGGCGGAGCCTGGTTCGCGCACAACGGCACGGACCAATCCACGGGCACGAAACTCTTCTGTGTTTCTGGCGATTGCGAGCGCCCTGGAATCTATGAGTACCCGTGGGGCGTCAGCGTCAATGAAGTCCTTCGTGACTGTGGTGCCCTCAATGCCCAAGGTGTCCAAGTGGGAGGTCCCAGCGGGACCATGATCAACGCCCGCGAATTCGACCGATCGGCCTGCTTCGAGGACCTGGTCGGTACCGGCACCCTCATGATTTTCGGCCCTCAGCGGGACATGTTTGAAGCGGTGAAGAACTTCTCCCTTTTCTTCCAGCATGAGAGCTGCGGCCTTTGCGCCCCTTGTCGCGTGGGGACCACCCTTTTAGCCAACTACGTGAGTAAATTCGAGCGGGGCTGCGGGTCCCCTGTGGACCTGGAGGAGATGCGCCACATCTCTGGGCTGATGAAGACCATGGCCCACTGCGGCCTTGGCCAGATGGCGAACATCCACATCACCGAGAGCATGGAGAAATTCCCGGCCATCTGGGAGAACCGGATGAAGACCACGGACTTCATTCCCTCCTTCGATCTGGACGGGGCCCTGGAGGAGGCCCGGAGACTCACTGGCCGGACCGATCCCGAAGCCCACTTTGCACACCTGGAGGCCTGAGCCATGACCAGCACCTTCTTCCTCGATGGCAAGGAAATTCATTTCAAGGAAGGGCAAACCGTCCTTGAGGCGGCGATGCACGCGGGCCACTACATACCGCACCTCTGCTGGCGCCCAGAACTGGAACCCCATAGTTCCTGCCGCTTGTGCACCGTCATCATCAGTGGAAAATCTTTCTCAGCCTGCACCCAACCCGCGATGAAGGGCCAGAAAGTCGAGTGCGACACGCCAGCGCTGAACGCGTTGCGGCGGGCGGTCACCCAGTTTCTTTTCGTGGAGGGAAATCACTACTGCCCATCCTGCGAGGTGAGCGGCAATTGCAAGCTTCAGGCGACGGCCTACTACCTGGGGATGCAGGACAGCCACTTCCCGCATCAGTTTCCGGTCCGGGAGCGGGACTCGAGCCACCCCCTGGTCAATCTCGACCGGGATCGCTGCATCCGCTGTGAAACCTGCGTCAGGGCTAGCCGCCAGCTGGATGGCAAGAATGTGTTTGCCATCCATGGCCGGGGCATCCGTTCCAGGCTGGCGGTGAATTCCCCTACAGGCCTGTTGAGGGACAGTGAGGTCTCCCCAGAGGACATGGCGGTGAAGCTCTGCCCGACGGGCGCCCTGACGGTGAAGCGCGTGGGATTCGAATTTCCCATCGGGCAGCGGATCTACGACCAGGAATCCATCGCCACGCT
>JANOLT010000200.1:0-7081 GCA_031419915.1 Holophagaceae bacterium | reverse complement strand
GCCCTGGCACGATCTACGCGCTGGAGTTGTCCAGCTACCAGCTTGAAACCATCAAGGAATTTCGTGCGGAAGGTGCGGCTTTCCTGAATCTCACGCCGGACCATCTGGCTCGCCATGGAACGCTTGAAGCCTATCGCCAGGCCAAGCTCCGGATCTTTGAACGACAAACAGGAAATAATCTGCGCGTGGTGCCTGCCTCCCATCCAGAATGGGGGTTGGATGCACATGGAACTGCCGCCATCGCTACGTTTGGGTGGGCAACACCATCCGGGACCGGTGCATTTTGCGAAAGCGATGGAAAGCTTCGCATCAAAAATATGGACGGCACCATCACGGAGATCCTGCACCGCTCAGAACTGAAGATTCCGGGTGATCACAACGTGGAGAACGCCCTGGCCGCATTGTTGCTTGCACGGCATGGCGGTGCTTCATTGGAGGCCATCCGCGAAGGCTTGCTCACCTATCCGGGCCTCGCGCATCGCATCGCTTTCTGCGGGGAAAAGAACGGTGTCCGCGCCTACAACGATTCCAAAGGCACCAATGTGGACGCCACGGTCATCGCTATCCGTGCGCTCCAAGGCCCTCTGGTGCTGCTTCTTGGGGGCTCAGACAAGGGTGCCGGTTATGCGCCGCTGCGCGAGGAGCTGAAGGGAAAACTGCACAAGCTCGTATTCCTGGGCGATGCCATTCCCCAATTGGAGCGGGATCTCGGCGACCTGCCGCACGACGTGGTGGTCAATTTTAATGACGCCGTGCATCACGCACTGGGCCTCGCAAATAGCGGCGATCAGGTGCTGTTGAGCCCCGCCTGCGCCAGCTTTGATCAGTTCAACAATTTCGAAGAACGCGGCGAGCGATTTGAGGCACTGGTGAAGGAATGGGCCAGCAGCTGATCAACAATCAAACGGCAAGATCGCCGCATCAATCATCGCCGCCAGTTTGTGGTCCTTTGCTGTCACGCCGCCCTTGTCATGAGTCGTGAGCTTGATGCGCACGTAGCCCCAGCCGAACTCGATGTCCGGGTGGTGATTCATGGCCTCGGCGGGCGTTACCACCGCGTTCACGATGTTGAAGGACGTCATAAAATCCGGCGTCTTGATTTCGCGGTGCAGGGCGCCATCGCGTTCGATCCAATTCATAGAATCCATTGAAGACTCCAATTCTCAAATAAAATTCAAGCGTTCACAGATCCAACAGTTCATGGATCTGCTCTGTAAGCAGCCAATCATCCTTGGCCTCTGCTAACCAGGCTTGAAGGCGTACGGCATCTGATTTTCCGCTTTCTCGCATGGCTCTCACGGCTTCATAAATCTCGGCCAGTCGCGGGCTCAAGGCTTTGGCTTTCCGGGCACGGGCATCCGCCTCGGCGTCGCCCTCGGCGAAGGTATTCTGTTCTCCGAACCATCGGTCCCAGTCGCCGGGATCCGCAGGGCCACCGGCCACGGATGGCAGCCCTTCACTGATGAACAGCAGGGCCCAGGAAGGCACATCCAGGGGTTTGCCATTCTGCTGGGCTCGCAAATTGATCGCCTCATGATTACCCACCATGAAGCCAGTGATGACAAGGCTTGACGCCAGTTTTATTTCAAAAATTCCAAGACTAGGCAACTCTGCTTTACCGAAGGC
Source organism: Holophagaceae bacterium (assembly GCA_031419915.1). Lineage (GTDB taxonomy): Bacteria > Acidobacteriota > Holophagae > Holophagales > Holophagaceae > JANXPB01. Next base: position 5,455 of record JANOLT010000200.1, on the reverse strand, counting down.
CACCAAGGCTTCCCCAGACCAGGGCCTTTGTAGCGCATGACCGTTGCGCGACAAAAGGATGGGGCCCTCCAATCGCGCCAGGGATGCGCACAGGCCGGTTTTGGATTCATGACCATCAGCCACCTCTACAACCTTGCCGCTCAGTTCCAGGCCACCGGAAAGCACCAGATGATTGACCGTTCGGGCCCGCAGAGCCTCATTCAAACCGAAGTCCCCGCCTCGTTTCCAGGCCATGGTGGATTCAAATTCTTCCAGCACTTCGAAAAGATGATCGAAGTCCCTGGCTACGAAAAGCTGCGGCTGCATGGTGGTGATGTCGTATTCGGTCTCTGCGCAAATCAGGCTCAAAGGGATCTTTTTCACGGCCTTCGAGAGGCAGCGCTCCGCTTCACTGATTGAGGAGAGGAGCCCCGCGCCATAAATCTTTGGATGCTCCAGATCGCCCACCAACCCGTATTCCGAGGTCCACCAGTACAGACGCGAAGCCTTGGTATTCTCACTGACGTAGCGGCGACTGGCGCACGCGGCATGCAAGCGATCCTCGGACAATTGGACATCTTCAGGCGTGGCCGCGGGATCCTCCTTCACCACACTCAAGTTGCGGATGGCCTGGAAAATCGCCTGGTCTTCCACCGATGCGATGGCCTTGAATCCTGCGACACCGCTGCGTTTCAGATATTCGGCATAGCGCGAGTCAGAAAGGATCGGGGCGTGGCCGGCGCTCTCATGGACGATGTCCGGGGCAGGCGTGTAGTTCACATGCTCGAAGGTGCGGATGTCTGCGGCGATCGCCAGAACGCCTAAGCTCTGAAGTTCCGTGAACACCGCCGGAGGGATGAAACCCCGCACGGACACGGCACTCCAGCCCAGGTGGGAAAGTTTTTCATTCATCTCATCAAGGCTCGGAATGCGCTCCAGACCGATGCCCGTGGCTTCCAAGCCCCTTAAATAGCTGTCAACGGCCTTGTCTTTCAAGTGCTCTGTAAGGCGGCCCAGGATGTGGCGCCACACCGCATGGTCCCGCAAGGTATAGGCATCACAGTCCTGGGACACCACGAATCTTTGAAGGTGTTTGGGAAGGGCTTGAATGGCTCGTTCCGTCGGGGTCATTAAGGCTCCAGGGATCAATATGGGGCTCATTTAGTCCGACGGAAATTCAAAAAAGTTCGACCATAACGTCGTTATTACGACTAAGTATGAAATCGAGCCAAGCGGGCCTTCAGGAAGCCCAGACAGGCCAGAGCCTCGGCCCGCGCTCCACCAGCGGGTTCCAAGGCCACCACCTCCACGAATTGCGGCATGGGCTCTTTGAGTTTCCACACCCGTAGATCGGCCGGGAAGGGTGCCAGGGGCCGCAGATCCGGGGTGATGGCGCAGGCCCCGTAGGCTCGCAGTGCAGGGTAGAGCTGAAGAAAACTCTCCACCCGAGCCACCTCGTTCACGGTGATCCTGGCCTCGGCGAATCGCTGGCTGCATGAAGTGTTTCACCGTCAGGATCGGGGTTTCCCAGGCTCCTCGGATTCCTTGGTCTCCTCAGTCTCCTCAGTTTCGGAGAATCTCCCCGCCTTCAGATGGAACTCGTCCCGCCACACGGCCCGGGGCTGGGTTGGAATCTCCTTGGCAGCCTTGAATTGGGCGCGACGAAGGCGGCGGATTCCCCATAGCGCCAGTAGGATCAGCGGCTCCGGATATTCCATGAGCAGGCGCTGGGGGGTCAGCAGGAACTGGTCGGGCCGGGCGCCTTTGGTGAAATAGTTTTCCAGAACCCAGACCTCTTCTTCGGCCTCGATTTTCAGGCACTCCTCTTTAGCCAAAATGAGGATGCGATCCCGCTCGCCCTGTCGCGCCAGGACCCTGCCCGTGATTCGGCCTTGCTCATCCCGCTCGATGTTCGTGATCTCAACCTTGGTGATGCCCGGCATCTGCCAGGCCCCGAAAGGTGCGAAGAACACCAGCATGCCCTGCACCACCACCACGAACCCGATGCCGGCAACCAGGGTCCATAGGCCCGTGATTGCAGCCCAGCGCCAAGTGTTCGAGGAGATGGTCATGGAAGGAGTATTCCCCCTATCAGACTGAATCAAATCCCGCTCATCCCCAGACTCGCTTACCGCCCATCCAAGTCCCGACGACCTTCCCTTGCAACTCCCAACCTTTGAACGGTGTGTTGTAGCTGCGGCTTTGGATGAAGGCGCGATCCACTTTCACGGTGCCGTTGAGGTCAATCAAGGTAAAGTCCGCCGGGGCACCGATCTTCAGCGATCCGAGGCCTTTTTCGTCCAGGTGGAAGACTTTGGCGGGTTCCCAGGTGAGCAGGCTGATGGCCTTTTCGAGCGAGATGATGTTCTTGTTCACCAGCAGTTGCAGCGTGAGCGGGAACGCGGTTTCCAGGCCGATGACGCCGAAGGCCGCGATAGGCAGTTCAACTTCCTTGTCGTCCCAGCCATGGGGGGCATGATCCGTGGCGATGGCGTCCACGGTGCCGTCCGCCAAGGCCTGCAGCACCGCATCGAGATCCGCCTCGGTACGCAGGGGCGGGTTCATCTTGAAGTCCGAATCGAACTTCATCAGCTCCTTGTCCGTGAGCGCGAAGTGGTGGGGGGTCACCTCGCAAGTGATGTTCAGGCCCCGGGCTTTCGCTTCACGCACCATGCGCAAGGAGCCCGCGGTGCTGAGGTGCGCCAGGTGCAAGTGGCCTCCCGTGTGCTCCGCCAGCACGATGTCCCGGGCCACCATGGCTTCTTCCGCGGCGCTGGGAATGCCCAGGCAGCCCAAGGCAGCGCTCACGGCGCCCTGGTGCATGTAGCCTTCTCCCGCGAGATGTTTGTCCTCCTCGTGGGCGACGATGGGAATGTTGAGCCAAGCGGTGTATTCCAGCGCCCGGCGCATGATTTCGGTATTCATCACCGGCAGACCGTCGTCGCTGAAAGCCACGCAACCACTTGCCTTCAGGGTTCCAAAATCGCAGAGTTCTTCGCCCTCCATGCCTTTGGTGAGGGAGCCCAGCGGGAAGTACCGGCAGAGCCCCACGGCGTTGGCCTTGGCGAGCATGAGTTCGGTGATGGCCACGGAGTCATTGGCGGGTCGGGTGTTGGCCATGGCGCAAACGGTCGTAAATCCACCGGCGACCGCGGCGCGAGAGCCCGTTTCAATGGATTCTTTTCGCGTCTGCCCCGGTTCACGGAAATGCACGTGAAGATCAATGAATCCAGGCGTGAGCAACTTGCCGCCAGCATCTAAAATTTCAGTGGCTGCGACAGCCAGAGGATGCCGTTCAGCCTCGGCACCGATGGCCGTGACCACGCCATCCACCACCAGCAACGAGCCCATGACATCCAAGTTTTGGGCCGGGTCCAGGATTCGGGCATTCTTCACGAGCAGGGACATCGTTCATCTCCGGGTTCCTTAATGGTAGCGGAGGAAAAACTTGTCCACCGATTTCACCGATTCACACCCCTTCAATTACTCGAACCGCGGCTTTCCACCCGGATCTCCACAGGGATTTCCAACATTTCGAACAGCATTTTGCCTTTCTCTTCCACGGCTTCCAGTTCGGCCCTGAGATCGCCTGCGGCTTCCAATACCAGGCACAGCTCATCACCCCCATTCTCAACGCGGACGCTGTGAACGGATTGGCGGCGGCGGCGGTCCAGGGCGTCGGCGACACGTAGGATGGCGCACAGCTTTTCGACGACATTCCGATGCCAGGGCTCCAGGTGAAGAAAGGCTTCGTGCTTGTCGGGGTCCGGCGCCTTGCCGCAGTGATGGCGTACCACCTGGGAAAGAATCTCGATCTCCTCGGGCCAGAAGCCTTGCAGCCCGGCATTGCGGATGAGATACGCACCATGCTTGTGGTGGCCCTTTTCGGAAATGGAAAAGCCCACATCGTGAAGCCGTGCTGCGTAGGAGAGCCATTCGCGTTCGGGATCGCCCAGTTCGAAATGCGGGCGCATCGCGAGAAAAAGCTGATCCGATAATCGCTGAACGTGAAGGCTGTGGCCCGGATCCGGATCCAAGCGTGATGCCAGTTGCTCTACCGAAGCGCGGCGCCGTTCAGACAAGGGCGGAATGGCCACACCACCGTGTTTGAGGGCTTCCCAGATCATGCCTTCGCGCAGTCCCACGGGCAGTACGCGGACTTCACTGGCGCCCACCCAATCCAACAATGCCGAAGCCCAGGATGCGCCCACGTGAAGCACTTCTGCGCGCTTGGGGTCCACACCCAGCTTTTCCATGCGGCTCTTGGAATTGTTGCGCCAGAGTTTCTGGCGGAAGGGCCGCAGTTGCTCCGCCGTGAAAATGTAGGCGCCGCTGGCTCCGCGACCCAGGTCTTCCAGGGTGCCCGAGGTGCCCAGCACCAGCCGTGCTTTTGACAATTTCTTGGGGAGGCTTTTGCGCGCTTTTTTGAGTGCTTTGCGGATCAACGCGTTGACCAATTTCAGGTCTTTGGCCGTGGGAAGATCCGCCGTGGCACTGGCATCCGCCAGGCGCTGCAAGCCCCACGGAATGGAAATACTGGCCTCGATATGGCCCATATTGACCCACGTCATTTCGGTGCTGCCCCCGCCGATATCCATGAGCACCACGGGCTCTTCGGGGAAGGGGATGGCGTGGCTCACGGCCTGGTGAATGAGCCGGGCTTCTTCTTCACCGGAAATCACGCGGATGGGAATGCCGATTCTCGCGGCCTCGGCCACGAAATCAGCGGAATTGGCCGCATCCCGCAGCGCCGCGGTGCCGCAGGCCATCAGGGTTTCGCACTCGAAGGAATCAATGACGCGCTTCATCTTCGCCAAGACTTCCAGACCCGCGGCAAAAGCTTCTCCACCGATGCGGCCGCTCTTGGCGCCCCCACGTGCAAGGCGCACCATGGCCTTTTCCCGGGCCAGCACGTGATGGTCGCCATTGCCATTGCTCTCCACCACCACCAGGTGGAAGGAGTTGGAACCCACATCAATGGCCGCGATGCGCATGCTTCACGATAGAGCGTTTGATCCCCGGAATCCCATGCATTTCCAGATGATCCTCCAGGCCCGGGCGCCTCGGCGCTGGAAATACGATTCTTTGGATGTAAACAAGTATCAAAACTGCCAAAGCACCGCAAGTGTCGTTCGTCTCACAGGGTAGGGGTCTCCATCCCGTTGCTGTTCCACATGGCTCAATGTGAAGCGCAATCTATTGGGCATTGGGAGCACAAGCACATAGCGGGGTCCCCTTGCACCCCGAACAAACCACCATTCATCACCATTCAGGGGTGCGAAAGTACCCGTTGGGGCAAACCGCTGGAGGGTGATCCCGACCTGAGGGCGCCAGGCCTTCGTTCGGGCTCCAAACCAGGCCTGGAGTTCGCCGCCAGTCTCCTGGGTGGCCGGGTTGCGATGATGGATTCCGCGCAGTTCCCACGGCCAAGCGCCAGTATTTCGAACACCAATGCCGATCGCGTCCATCCTCTGAA
>JANOLT010000199.1:0-9288 GCA_031419915.1 Holophagaceae bacterium | reverse complement strand
CGCGCTCCTGGGCTTTTCCGAAAGGGAAGAGGCACTGTCGAAGATGCTCTGGATCCATGCCGAATTGACGTCCCGCAAGGTCGCGCATCCACCTCCGGTCCAGGCGTTCCAGGCGATGCCGCGTGCGGTCCAGTTCCTTTGTGAATCGTGTTCCGAGGGTGGGTCCCCAACTTGAATCCGGTGGCACATCTCCCACGCGATGAGACGGGAGCGTACCGTTCGGGCTTGAAAAAGCCTCCCATCGGCCATCGCGAAGCGCATCCAGATCGGCGAGGCGATCCACCTTCAGGCTGCAGCCTTTGGGCAGCACGAAGACTGAAGGCCTGGCGATGATGTGCGGTGCATTCAAACCCACCCGCTCCCACAAAGGCTCTATCAGCCGCCAATAGGCCCTTTCCGAAGGGCCCAGCACGGCGGCTTCCACGGGCAGCATCAGGGATTGCATCAGGGGTCGCAGGGCCGCGCCGGGGCTGAGCCAGTGGTCCTTTGGACAGGCATCATTGCGTTCCAAGCGCCGGCGCAGGCCTGTTCGTGGATCCAGGGAAAACCAGGCAGCCTGCTGCCTTGGGTCCAAGGGCAGCGGGGCGCCTTCGGTTTCCAGACGCTCAGCCGAGAGGAGAAGCTGCGTTTCCAGATCCAGGCTGCGCCAGCGTTCCAGCTCGCTTTGAATGGGTTCGCGCACCACCGGATTCGTGGGGGAGAAAGGTCGCAGGCCGAGCTTCCAAAGAGGCTCGCCAAGGCTCAAGGCATGGCCTCGCAGGGTTCGTTCTGCGGATATTGGAACTTCATGCCACAGCGTTTCGGCTTCGCGTTGCTGTGACGGGCCCCAGGGCAGCCAGCCTGTGGCGGTGCCATCTGGCGCATCGAATCGGAAGCGATGGCGCACCAGGCGGCCGTTCTCAAACCCCACCGTAGCTGCCACCTCGGCCCGGTCGTGATCCTCGTCCGCCATCCAATAGACCGCGTCTGCGCCGCGGCGCTTGGCTTCCGCCAAAGCCGCCAGGGCCTTGGCCACGGAAAGCGCGGGCGTCCATCCAGCGCCGATCTGCTGGCCGGTGACGATCACGGGCTTGGGCTCCGCGGCATTCGGTGTTGGCATCTTCGAAGTCTAACCGCAGGCAGGATCCCGATAGAGCTACCCTTGAGTCATGAACCTCGAACAGTTGAAGCATGTGAAGCATCTGGCCGAGGCCGATCGTGGATGACCTGAAGGTCGAACCCTGGGTTCTACCTTATCAACCGGACCTTGCGCGGCTTGCCATGGAGGTGGCGGATCAACTCGATGTGCGGGAACTTCGCGCGTGGCCGGAGGCGCGCAAGGGTGGCATTGGATTTGGGTCCTTGCCGCCCTTCCTGAGCTGGCTGGGAGTGAAGGATGGAAAGCGGCATCTTGTGTTGCTCCAGGCGCGTGAAGTGGGTGCCATGGTGCCGGGCGCGCGAACGGCCCCCTTGCCGCATCAATGGCTGGAGTCCCTGGATCTGGAATCCCTGGCTCGCCCTCTAGCCCATCACCCAGCCTTCGGAGATGGCGCCTCCGTCCATGTGGTTCATCTCAAACCCAAGGGCGAAGCCCAGGTTCGAAGCTTTGGAGATGCCGCACCAGACGTGATCCGGGCCGTGCTGGAGAGGCTCAGTGATGTGCAGGTTTGGAGTTTCGCGGACTGATGCTCATCACCAGCTCCACCAGACTTCCGATACGGCCCAGGCCATTGACTCCAATCATGCGTGAGTCACGATCTCAAATCTTATCCAGCACATGCACAGAGAGATCCACGAGTCGCGCGGAGTAGCCCCATTCGTTGTCGTACCAGCCGAAGATCTTGACCATACGTGGGCCGAGCGCCTTGGTGAGGTAAGGGTCGAAGCTGCAGCTGGCGGGGCTGCCGATAAGATCCACGCTGACGAGTTCTTCTTCCAGGTAGTCGAGGTAAGGCGCAAGAGGACCTTCAGTGCTGGCCTTTTTGAAGGCCGCGTTCACGGCTTCCCTGGATGCGTCGGTTTTAAGAATCGCGGTGAGATCCGTAAGGCTTACGTCGGCCGTGGGAACCCTCACCGCCACACCATCCAGCCTGCCCTTGAGATGGGGCATCACCAGCCCCATGGCCGTTGCCGCACCCGTACTGGTGGGGATCATGGAAAGCGCGGCGGCCCGGGCCCGGCGCAGGTCTTTGTGGGGCAGATCGAGAATGCGCTGATCGTTGGTGTAGCTGTGGATGGTGGTCATCAATCCGAATTCAATGCCGAACGTCTGATCCAGTACTTGGACCATGGGGGCCAGGCAATTGGTGGTGCAGCTGGCGTTGGAAAGCACTCTCTCCTTGGTGAGATCCATCTCCTGTTCGTTGATGCCCATCACCACCGTGCGGTCGGCGTCGTCCGCTGGCGCGCTGATGATGACGTGGCTCACAGAGCCCTGGATATGCGCGCCGGCGGATTTTTTCTTGGTGAAGATACCGGTGCACTCCAGCACTACTTGTGCGCCGAGAGCGCCAAAGGGGATGAGTTGTGGATCCTTTTCCGCGTAGACGCGAATGCGCTTTCCATCCAGTACCAGAAAGTCACCGTCGGCTGCCACGGGGAAATCCGCGGTGCCATGCACGGAGTCGTGCTTAATGAGATGCGCCAAAGTGGCCGCGTCGGTGAGATCGTTCACCGCGACCACCTGCACATGGGGATTCTTCACCAAAATGCGCAAGACAAGGCGGCCGATTCGGCCAAGACCATTGATGGCGAGCTTCTTCATATCAGGCTCCAGACTCGATGGCTTTCAGCGTAACCCACTCGCCGGAAGGATACAGCCAGCAGCTATGGCTCAGCTCGCCAGGGTCACGCGGCGGAGCCGCACCGGGGGAGCTTCCAGCTTTTTTGAAAAAGTATTTCGATGAATGCCGAGATGCCGCGCCGCCGCGCTCTGATTGCCCTGATGGGAGCCGAGAACCTCTTCGAGGTATGTCCGCTCGAATTCCCGCTTGGCCATCTCGAGGGGGATGCCCCTGCGCACCATTTCTGCCACGAGGCTCCGCAGCTGCTCACGCATTCCAGTACTCCACAATCAAGAAGAGATCAAGGTTGTAGCACTGCTTTTAGGGTGTTGCAAAGCCCATTTTAAAAAATTCAGACGGGTTCAGAGACCCGCACTGTGGAAAACCATGTGGAATACTTGTGGATTGAAAGGCCATCTCCGTGCGCAAAACCAAGATCGTCATCACCATGGGCCCAGCACTTCAGGATTCCTCGAAGTTGAGGGAAATATTATTGGAAGCCGATGCCGTGCGTCTCAATGCCAGTCACGGTGATCCTGAATCCAGGGCGAAAGTCCTTTCGGAGGTTCGGGCCCTGAGCGCGGAACTGGGACGCCATATCCCGGTTTTTTTGGATCTCCAGGGCCCCAAGTGGCGCATCGGCCTGCTCAACGAACCGGTGCTGTTGGAGGTGGGCAGCGTGGGAGTATTGTATTCCCCTGAAGCGCCTGTCCCCACTGGATTCGCATGGGCCGCACCGCTGCCCCACCCGAAACTTTTCGAAGCGGCAAAGCCGGGTCAGATCTGGCTGCTGGATGATGGTGCGCTGAAGCTCGAAGTCATGGAATCCACCGGGACGCGAGTGACGGCGCGAGTGCTGGTGGGAGGCCTTCTGAAATCCCGGAAGGGCGTTCATCCCGTGGGCCTGGATGTGGCGATGGATCCTTTGACTGAAAAAGATCTTGCCGACATCGAATGGGGCGTGAGCCACGGCGTGGATTTGTTCGCGCAGAGTTTCGTGCGCGGCGCCCGGGATGTCCGCCAATTGCAGGAGATCATCAAGCAGCGGGGCGGATCGCAGCCCATCATCGCCAAGATCGAGCATCCCTTGGCCCTGACTCATCTGGAAGAAATTCTCGAACTCTCCTGGGGCGTGATGGTGGCCCGCGGGGATCTCGGCGTTGAACTGGGCGTGGAGTGCGTGCCGGGTCTTCAAAAGCGCATCATCCGCGCGGCGCGCAGGGCGCTGAAACCCGTCATCACAGCCACGCAAATGCTCGAGTCCATGATCGCGAACCCCCAGCCCACAAGGGCCGAAGCCAGCGATGTGGCCAACGCCATCTGGGATGGCACCGATGCCGTGATGCTCAGCGCCGAAAGCGCCACAGGCCAGTACCCCGTGGAAGCAGTTCAGTGGCTGGTGCGCATCGCGCTGGAAGCGGACTCCCAGCAGCAGCGTGGGACCGATTCCATCCAGCGGGAACTGGCCACGAAAATTCACGGCCGTGCCGATGTTTCCGTGGCCTTTTCCGCCTGCCGAACGGCCGAGGAAATCCAGGCCCGCTGGATCGTGGCCTTCACCGAAGGCGGCGGTAGCGCCCGCATGGTTTCCCGCTTGGCGGGCAAGATATCGGTGCTGGGTGCCACCACGGATATCACCACCGCCCGGTGCATGGGCCTGCTGCGGGGCGTGAAAGCCCTCATCATTCCACGAGTGGAAAGCACCGATGAAATGGTGGCAGCCCTTCGCGAACTGCTTCTGGCCCAACACGAACTGAACCCAGGAGACCAAATCGTGGCGACTATGGGCCTGCCACTGTGGAAGAGCGGCAGCACGAATACGATGAAGGTGATGTCGTTCTGAGGCTATGAGCTTTGAGCTATGAGCTATGAGCCAACGTGGCTGCGCCTCCGGCGCACCTTTTGAAAAGCATAGCGAAAATTCATAGCTCAGAACCCCACTCCCGCAGTGCACCCAACAGGGCATCCAGCTGACCTTTCTCGGTGGTATGGAACCGGCTCACGAGTTTGTAGCCTTGGGCCACTTTCTGGTAGCGATGCAGCCAGAGAAAGGGGCCTTCCCACGGGGCTTCGGGTCCATTGCGGGTTTTGACGAGAAAGGCCACGGTGGTCCACGGGCCGCGGCTCAGCACACGCCGACCTAGTTCTTCCAGGGCCGTCTCGTCGTCGTGTTCCAATATCAGATCGTCAATATCGGGGATGATCATTTTCCAAAGCTACTACACCGGCCCCTAATCTTGTTTTTTATCCTTGCATTTCAGATGGAGTGCCTGTGCGCATCGAATGTATCGCCATCGGCTCGGAACTGCTCACCACAAAGCGGCTGGACACCAACTCTGTGTGGATCGCCGAACGCTTAGCTGGACTTGGGCTGGGGCTTCATCGCAAGACGGCCGTGGGGGACCATCGGGAGGATCTCGCGGAGCTCTTCCAGGAAGCCTTTCACCGCAGCGACGTGATCATTTGCACCGGTGGTCTCGGCCCCACCTTTGATGACTTCACCAAGGAAGTGTGGGCGGACACTTTTGGCGTGGAGCTGCTTGAAGATGTCCAGAGTCGCGCGGATCTCGTGGCTTGGTATGCGCAGCGCAATCGCATTCCACCACCCACGAATTTCAAACAGGTGTTTTTCCCGGCAGGCTCAAAGCCCTTGAGGAATCCGCTCGGAACGGCGCCTGGTGTTTGTTGGGAGCGAGAAGGCAAGCGCATCTTTCTGCTGCCGGGCGTGCCGCGGGAGATGAAGCGCATGTGGCTCGATCACGTGGAACCGAGGCTTAAACCCTTGACTGGCGCGGCGATGCACACGCTGCGCGTGGTCGTTTGCGGCGTGCCTGAAAGCACCTTGGATCAACGCACCGAAGCCATTCGCGAACGCCATTCGCATCTCGACTGGATCATTCTCGCGGGCCTCACCCAAGTGGAGTTCATTTTGCGCAGCAGTGATTCCAGCGCACTGGATGCAGCATGTGAAGAGCTGGTTTTGGAGCTGGGCGATGATCTGGCTTGCGTCGGAAGCGGCGATCTGGAAAGCGTAGTGCTGAACTCCCTGAAAGCGCGAAACGAAACCCTGGCGGTGGCCGAGAGTATGAGCGGGGGTTTGGTGGCTTCGCGGCTCACGGCCATCTCCGGAGCCAGCGAGGCCTTCCTGGGTGGCGCGGTGGTATACAGCGCAGCCGCCAAGATCGCCCTGGCGGGCCTTGATCCGGTCTTCATCCAGGAGCACGGGACCATTGGCGAACCCACAACATTGGCACTCGCGAAGGGCATCCGTGAAAAACTTGGCACCACCTGGGGCCTTGCCATCACCGGCAACGCGGGGCCCACGCTGGATGCGGGCGGCAAAGATCGCTCAATGGGGGAATGCGTGGTGGCCGTAGTGGGACCTTGTGGCGAGGAAGTGCGCCCCCTCATCGTTCCCGGAGATCGCGTTGATATCCAACTGCGCAGCACCGCCTGGGCGCTGGATCTGCTCAGGCGGATGATGCTCGCCGCGCCTCTGTTAAGGTGATTCGATGGAATCGTCCCAACCCTTTCAGCTTGTGCCGCTTCAGCTTGTGCTTTGGTGCCTCGGCGCTTTCTTGTGCGGGAGCATTCCCTTCGGCTTGATCGTGGTGAAGCTGCTGGGCAAAGGTGATGTGCGCGCCAAGGGCAGCGGCAATATCGGCGCCACGAATGTTGCCAGGGTGGCGGGAAAAGGCGTGGGCGTTCTTGTGCTGCTGCTGGATGCTGCAAAAGGGTTTGGGCCTGTCTTTCTCGCCAAGGGATTCGGTTTTCCGGGTGCAGCCCTTTCTGCTTTGGCCCTCTGTGTCGTAGCGGGTCATATATTCACGCCCTGGCTAAGATTCAAAGGGGGCAAGGGTGTGGCGGCCGCTCTAGGCGCTACGCTTGCCTTCAACTGGGTTCTGGTGGTTCCGGCATTCCTGCTTTTTCTGTGTGCCGTGGTCATCAGCCGGTTTGTCAGTCTGGCCAGCATTCTGGCCGCTTTGGCCCTGCCAATCCTGGTCTGGAATCACCCCTGGCGAGGGAGCAGCGCGGTTCCCTACGACATCGCCACCTTCGCGATTTGGTTGGCCATTTCTCTACTCGTCATCGCTAAGCACCGTGAGAACATCCGACGCTTGTTGAACGGTACCGAGTCGAGGCTGTGGACCTCCAAGCCCAAGGAAGGCTTCAATGACTGATCGCCCTGACATCGCCATTTTCGGAGCCGGCGTTTGGGGCACGGCCCTGGCCATCGCGTGGGCCCGGGCAGGGCACCGGGTGGCGCTGTGGGGGCATACACCTTCGAAAATGGTGGAACTCGCCACGACGCGGCGCCACCCGCGCTTGAATGGCATAGAGCTCCCGTCCAACCTCCATCCCATGTCCGATCCCACCGAAGCCTTCACGGCGCGATTGTGGATCTCCAGCATCGCCACCCAGGCCAGCCCAGATGCCTGGACAGCGCTGCGAACCCAGGCGCCCAGCTGGACGACACAGGTGCCGGACCTTTTGCTGCACACCAGCAAGGGCATCTTGGCCGAAAGCCATCAGCGCCTGTCCGAAGCTCTGGAGCCTCTTCTCGGTATTCCCGTGGGCGTGCTGTCGGGCCCAACCTTTGCGGATGAAGTGGCGAGAAATCTTCCTTCCGCCATGGTCATGGCGCTGCCTTTGAGTGTCTCTGATTCACGCGCCGTAGAGCTTCAGCACGAACTGGCCACGGAGCACTTACGCATCTATTTGAGCCGCGATGTGGTGGGTGTGGAGCTTTGCGGCGCGCTGAAAAATATCCTCGCCATCGCCGCAGGGCTGGTGGAAAACCTGGGCCTTGGGCACAACGCGCGAGCGGCTCTGATCACCCGCGGCCTCGCGGAAATCGCGCGGCTCGTGGCGGCCATGGGCGGCGGACCGGACACGGTCATGGGCTTGGCGGGTATGGGCGATCTGCTGCTCACGGCCACCGGCCCGCAAAGCCGCAACCGCAGGCTGGGCGCCTATCTCGCCGAGGGCAGGACCTTGGAGGAAGCTCAAGACCTGATGGGTGGACAAGTGATGGAGGGCGCAAGCACCACCAAAGCCGCGCTGGCATTGGGTTTACAATGGGGTGTGGACTTGCCGATCGCCGAAGAAGTGGCCCGGTTGTTGGATGGCGCCAATCCGAAGGAGGCCGTAGGGCGGCTCATGAACCGGTCGCTTAAATCGGAGTGATCTCTACAATCGCTGATGAATCAATTGGAATGGAGTTCCCATGACCAGCCCCTATCGTTTTCGCGTGAATGAACACGGTCCAGCTGGTTCGGTGGCGCGCGAGGACTTCGAACCGCAGGCCCCAAAGCCAGGCTGGGTAAGGCTTCACGTGAAGGCCATGGCGCTTAACCATCTGGATCTTTGGACCACGATGGGGCTGAAGGGCTATCCATTGCCGTTGCCGGTGACGCCGGGATGTGATGGTGCGGGCATCGTCGAGGCCGTGGGAGAAGCTACGACCTTGCCCCCTGGCGTGGAGCTGAACGGCAGCGTGATGATCGCGCCGGGGCTCAGTTGCGGTGTCTGCGCGGCTTGCCTGCGGGGCGACGACATGCTTTGCCGTGACTATAAGGTGATGGGCAACGGATGTGATGGCACTGCGTCCACCCATGTGATGGTGCCCGCGGCCAATCTGCTGCCCATTCCAGGCAATTGGGACTTCGAGCAGGCGGCGGCCTTTCCGCTGGTCTTTCTCACCGCGTGGGAAATGCTGGTGCACAAGGCGAAGCTGAAACCCGGTGAAACGGTCCTGGTGTGGGGCGGCGGCAGTGGCGTGGGCAGTGCGGCCATCCAGTTGGTGAAGTTTCTCGGCGGCCGTCCCATCGCCGTGGTTGGCAACCAGATGAAAGCCGTGAAGTGCTGGGAACTGGGAGCCGAGCATGTCATCGTCCGCGACATCCAAGATGTGGCCACAAAAGTTAAGGACCTCACGCAAAAGCGCGGCGTGGACCTGGTCTTTGAACACACGGGTGCCGCGAGCTGGGAGGCCAGTGTTTCCGCCGTTTCACGTGGGGGTCGCATCGTCACCTGCGGCGCCACCACGGGCCGTGAAATCACGCTGGATCTCCGCACGCTCTTCGCCAAACAACTCACGTTCCTGGGTTCCTACATGGGCCGCCGCGAGCACCTATGGACCTTGCTGGCTCATGTGCAGCGCAACCCTACCAACCCACCCTTTCGGCCAGTCGTTGATCGAGTATTTGATCTCGCGGATTATCCCGAAGCCCAGCGGCATTTAGAAGCAGGGCAGGGGTTCGGGAAAGTGGTGTGCCGGGTTTAACCACAAAGACAAAATTTTTTTCAAACCGCGAAAAACGCGAAAGTACGCGAAGCCAAGAACTTGTTTTTTCGCGATTTTTCGCGAATCCGCTTGTCATGCGTTTCCGCATCGGCCATTCTGGCAAGTGGTCGATTGAACGACCGAAAACGAGTGCAGCCGGGGCCTTGCCTTTTGCCGCTCCTTCCGGACGATGAACCAGCTCATACGGAAAACCGACAGCCCGAGTCCCCGGGGCGATGG
>JANOLT010000198.1:0-3374 GCA_031419915.1 Holophagaceae bacterium | reverse complement strand
CTATCGAGCTACACGCTGCAGGAAAAGCTCGGCATCGCGGTGCGGCATCTCGTCCCCAAGCAACTGGAGAAACACGGTATCAGCGAAAAGCAGTTGGTCTTCACCAAAAGGGGGCTCACTTCTCTGGTGACCGGCTACACCCGGGAGGCGGGCCTGCGCCAGCTTGAGCGCGAGATTGGCGCCGTCTGCCGGAAGGTGGCACGGAGCGTGGCGGATGACAGCTTTAAATCGAAAATCACACTCACCGAGAAGAATATTCAGACGATTTTGGGCCCCATCAAGATCCTTCCAGACGAGCGGCTGAAGGCGCCGCGCATCGGTGTGGTGACTGGACTTGCGTGGACCAGCACCGGCGGTGAAGTGTTGTTCGTCGAGGCGCTCTCCATGCCGGGGAAGGGCGGACTGATCCTGACAGGCCAACTTGGTGATGTCATGAAAGAAAGCGCCCAGGCGGCTTTGAGCTACATCCGCAGCCGCAGCGAGGCTTTCGAAATTGATCCCGAGATTTTTCAGAAGCGGGATCTGCACATCCATTTCCCCGAAGGCGCCATCCCCAAAGACGGCCCCAGCGCGGGTCTGGCCATAGCGACGGTGCTGCTTTCCGCGTTGAAGGGCATACCCATCCGCAACACGTTCGCCATGACAGGCGAAATTGATTTACGCGGCGAGGCTTTGGCCATCGGAGGCTTAAAAGAAAAAAGCCTCGCGGCCCTGCGCTTAGGGCTCCACGACATCATCATTCCCAAACCCAATCTCAAAGATCTTGAAGACATCGAACCCGAGGTTCGCAAACTACTGCGATTCCATCCCGTGAGCCATGTTGAAGAAGTTTTCGAACTGGCCCTGATGGGCTGGGTGAGGCCTGAAAAACGAAAGAAACCCAAGGTGGCCGCCAAGAAAGTTGGAACCAAAAAATGATCCAAGAAGCTCCTCCCGCTGAAATCAGGTTCGCGTTGCCGCCGGTTTTTCGACCCTGGGCCGAGCCGCCCGCCCCCTCTTGGGCCGCGCAGCCCTTTCATCCCAAGCCGTTCCCGCCTCGTTCATTCGAATTGAAACTCCAGAAACCCAAACCCTGGATCGGACCTGTGGCGGATGAGCTGATATGGATTGGGTTGACCATCTTGAGCAACGGTCCCTATATCGGTCGTTCTACGTGGAACACACCCGTGCAAGGCCCGCCTCCCCCGGCCGGTTCGCCATGGTAATGACCAAGTTGTTCTGCCGCAACGCCCAATGTTTTTTGTCGCGTCACTTAAAGGAATGCAATGATCCCGTTCACCCTTCAAGCCCCGCCCGCCATGCAGCAACCCCTTTCTCCCCAAGCCATCCAGGCCAGAGGAGAGGCCCTCGAAAAAGCCCAGAAATGGGATGATCTCGCCGACTTTTTTGAGTCGCTCAACCCCAAAACTCGCGGCGAATTTCTTACTTTCTGGTTGAAATCGCTACAGAAGGCCCAGCGTTGGTCCAGGATGCTCGAAGTCTGCGACGCCGCCATTCCCCAACTCGAAGCCAAGAGTGGCCCGAAAGCCGGTCTGGAGCGGCTGCTCCGGGCCAATGCCCTTACTCATCTGGGACGCCACGCAGAAGCCTTTGCCGCCCATCAAGAAAACGGGAAGCTGGGTTCGTTGGCTAGCTACCGTTCCGCCTGCTCCGAAGCGCGGCTCGTGCCTGACTGGATTGGCGCGCAAACCTGCGCAGATGCCCTGCTGGCCCTGAAACCAGGCGATGCAGAAGCTCTGGCCTGGAAGGGTGAAGCCCTCGCCCAACAGAAGAATTTCAAGGATGCTGAACCAATCCTTCAAAAAGCCATCAAGGGAGATCCCAAGCAACCTTTCGCCTGGTCCAACCTGGGCCGTTGCCTCAATGAGCGGAAGGCTTTCCCAGAAGCCCTGAAAGTCTTGAACCAGGCCCTGGCACTGGATCCGGCGCTGTACGAGGCTCACTACAATCGTGGCCGGACCAACTTCGAACTGAAGCGATTCCAGGCGAGTGTCGAGGATTTTCGTATCGCGCTAGCCGCCCTTCCAGGTGATCCAGATCTGCAAGAGAACCTGCATCAAGCCGAACGTTATCTCAAAGCTCAACGCAACGGCGCCCAGTCCAAATAGGGCGGTGATCCCCGTGCTACGCGGGCTTCGCTACACTGAAGTGTTCCGAGGTTCTCGTGGCTCTTTTCAATGGCTTGATGGACAAGTTCCGGCAGGGGCTCAGACGCACCCAGGAAATGGTGCTGCGGCCCCTGGGGCACCTGCTCGGGCTCAGAAAGCTGGACGAAGACCAGTTGCTGGAACTGGAGGATCTGCTGTTGCAAGCTGATCTCGGCGTCCATGCCGTGGACCGGCTGATGCTGCGTCTGCGCTTTGAGCTGAAACGCAGCGGTGAAATCGATCCCAAGGCCATCCTGAAAGATGAACTTCTGAAGGTCATCCATCAACAGCCAGTCAGGCCCTTCGAGGCGCCCAGCACCCAGGTTGTGCTTTTGGTGGGTGTCAATGGCGTCGGGAAGACCACCACACTTGGTAAACTCGCCGCCTACCTGAAGGGCAGGGGCGAGGATGTCCTGGTCGTGGCCGGCGACACCTTCCGTGCCGCCGCCATTGATCAGCTGGCGCTTTGGGGCGAACGGGCCGGTGTGCCCGTGATTCGCAATCAGATGGGCGGAGATCCCGCTGCCATTGCGTTTGATGGCGCCACCAGCGCCAAGGCCAAGGGCACCCACTGGGTGCTCATTGACACCGCCGGGCGCTTGCACACCAAGGATCACCTGATGAAAGAGCTCGACAAGATCCGGCGCAGCCTCCAGAAGGTCATTCCGGACGCGCCGCATCGCGTACTGCTGGTCCTGGACGCCACCACCGGCCAGAACGGCATCCATCAGGCCGAAGCGTTCAAGCTGGCCGCGGGTGTCACGGACCTGGTCCTCACCAAATTGGACGGCAGCGCCAAGGGCGGCGTTGTGGTACCCATCCTGGAGCGCTTGAAACTCCCCATCGCCTTTGTGGGCGTGGGCGAGGCGTTGGACGATCTGATTCCTTTCGATGCCGAAGCCTTTGTGGACGGGCTGTTAGATGCCTGAGCTGAATTCAGCGCTTGCCTGGGATCTGGCCTGCGGTGGGCCCTTTCCTGATCCAGGTCTGCTTTCTGGAGATGAACATTTCATGGCGCTGGCCCTGAAAGAGGCCCAAAGGGGTGTCGGCCTCTCCAGTCCCAATCCGCCTGTAGGCTGCGTGCTGGTAAAGCAGGGCCGCATCATCGGGCAGGGGGCGCATTCTCGGGCCGGAGATCCCCATGGAGAGATCATCGCCCTCATGGATGCTGAGGCCAGGGGAAACGATCTCTCGGGTGCCACCGCCTATGTGACGCTTGAACCTTGC
>JANOLT010000197.1:0-6899 GCA_031419915.1 Holophagaceae bacterium | reverse complement strand
GTGCGCCGCGTCGTCGAAACAAAGAAACTCCGCGCCTCGCTCAAGCACGAAGACGCCGACGCGTACATGATTGCCGTGCCCACGCCGCTGCGCGCCGGCAATCGCGCCGACATATCCTATATCGAAGCCGCGGCTGCCGCGATCGCTCCTTGCCTGAAGGCAGGCGACTTGGTCGTCCTGGAATCGACCTCACCCGTCGGCACCACCGAAAAGATCAGCGTCATCATGGCGGACTTGCGTCCCGACCTTTCGTTCCCGCATCAGAAAGGCGAGCTGTCCGACATCCGGGTCGCCCATTGCCCCGAGCGCGTATTGCCCGGCCGCATTCTCGAAGAGGTCGTCAACAATCCACGCATCATCGGCGGCATGACGCGCAAATGCGCGCAACTCGCGCTCTCGCTTTATCAGATCGTCGTCAAAGGCGAATGCCACGTTACCAACGCCCGCACCGCCGAAATGTCGAAACTGACCAAGGCCTATGAGACTTGGAGCCGATTTCTCTTGAGCCACAATAAGCCGTTGATGCCTAGGGTGTCTAAGGAGCCTAAGCCATGAAGCGCGTTCTGTTCTCAGTCTTCATCACCCTGGCGGCCTTGTTGGCGGTAGGGTGGCCGCCAAAGGCTCGCGTGGCTCGGCCTCTGATTGGGCTGCCCTTGGTGAGGCAACAGGGGGAAATGGAAGTTGCGCTTTCCCTGCCCTTCGTTGTGCCCGTCGATTTGCAGAAGAAAATGAAGGCAGAAGGATTCACCGAGGTTTCATGGACGCTTTCGGGTGTGAATGCACGCTCCACAGCCGAAGCCAAACCCAAACTCGTGATCCCCCGTGACCCATCAGGCCGTTGGAAGGTGGTTCATATCGCGGACCTTCCCCCACCTGGACGAGACGATCTGCTGAGCGTTTTCATCACCCGAATGTCCGAAGTGAAACCCGATCTGATACTGGCATCGGGGGATTTGGGCTACGGGGAAACCGCCGCGGATTTCGACCGGATCGCCAACTTTTTCAAGGCTCTGGAACGCCAAGGAGCGGTGGTGGTCTCATGCCCGGGCAATCACGAGCGCAAGGCATGGATCCAGTATCTGCGCCATTTTGGACCCAACACCTGGCATAGGGTGGAGTTCGGCCCCTTCACTATTCTCAGCCTGGATTCCACCCACGGGCGGGACCAACTCACGCCTGCGCAGTTCGCGTGGTTTAAACGGGAACTCGCGGATACACGCGGCCAGACCGTGCTTGTGCAGCTCCATCATCCGGTCTTTCCCAGCGAGACGGCCGCCCGCGGGGAGGCCAAGGGGAGCGGTGGAATTCTTGGAGCCCGCCGGGCGGAATTCATTCAAAGCTGCGTGGATCATGGCGTAGCGGCGGTGCTCACGGGCCATTGGCACAGCGATGCGGTCTTCGATTCCACAGGCCGCCTGCGAGACGATCGCCCCGATTTTCCCGGCACCAAGTTCATCGTCACCACGACACTTGGAGCTGAAATTCGCCGAGTCACCCGCTGGCCTAAATCCTATTTCGGATGGCGTCTCCTGACCTTCGAAGATGGGCGCTTGCTGAGTTACACCGCTGATCTGGACGGAGACGGAAAGCCCGATCCCATCGCCAGTGAGCCGCTTCTTAGCAACGCCGGAGGTCACTGATGGTCCTGGCTTGGCTCATTCTGTTTCTCGGTTCATGGATTCGGCTCCTGACCATCTCCGGTCTGGATTTCCATCGTGGCGCGACGATCCTGGCCTTGGCCCCGCTGGGTTTTGTGGCGCTTCATCATTTCCTTCCCGGGGTGCTTCGCGCCCCCGAACGGTCGTCCTTCCGCTGGGCACTGGCAGTTCTCACGGCTCTTCTTTCCCTAGCCTTCATCCGCCTGACCCTACTGCGTTTCTGGGATCCGACGGAATGGCTGCCCACGATTCTGCTGGTGCTTATCGGCCTTGGAATCGCGATGTTCGTAAGCCAGGAATCCCCGAATGATCGTGGGCCTGGCCCTTGGCTTTGGGTCTTCCTTTGGATGCTCATATCGAGCCGGGATCCGCTGCTGGGGCTGCTGGGAGCGGGGCTCGCTCCCCTTGTTTTCCACTGGGGAAATGTTCCGAAGACAGCAAAATATCAGCAGACTGGAACCCCATCCCTGAACTGGATGCTTCCTTTTTTGCTCGGATTGTTTCTGCCCAAACCCTGGTGGGATTGGGGTCTTCAATCGGCTTCCGTATTGCCTTTGGCTGCCTTCGGGTTAGCAGGGGGTATTGCCAGCGTTGCCAGTTTTGCTCCATTCGCAAATCGGCTCAGGCCGCTGCCGGGTTGGTTTCTCATCGGCGCCCTTGCGGTGACGGGGCTTCTTTACTCGCCTTCCTGGGGCCTGATCTGGGGGGCGTTGATGGGCATCCTCGCCGCTTGCACTTATGGTCGCTTGCAGAAGCCTCTGGCCATCGGAGCAGTAGCTGGATACTGGATTCTCGGGATGCTCCTATCATTCACCCTTCAAGCCAATGCGTGGCTGCCCGTTCTGGGCCGTCTCGCATGGCTGGTCCACTGATCCATGAAAGATCGCGACCTGGTTGAACGCATCAAGGACGCTACAGATCTGGTGGCATTGGTGGGCCAGGCGGTGAAACTGCGCAAGGCAGGCGCTGCTTACTCGGGTCTCTGTCCCTTTCACAGCGAGCGCTCGCCGAGTTTTCAGGTGGTGCCAGGGAAAAATTTCTACCATTGCTTCGGATGCGGGAAACATGGCGATGCCTTCACCTGGCTCATGGAGCGCGAGGGCCTAAGCTTTCCCGAAGCCCTGGAGCAGCTGGCGAATGCGGCAAGCATCGAGGTGCCGAAATACAAGGAGCGCCCCGTGGCGGAGGTGGACCACGAATCCCGCCTGCGCGCCGTGCTGGATGCCGCCCAGGCCTGGTACGAACTGAAACTAAGCAATCATGCGGACGCCCTGGCCTACTTGAAAAAACGGGGCATCAGCGAGGCCTTTTCGAAGGAAGCTGGCTTTGGTGTGGCGCCGGATTCATGGGATGGCCTGATTACCACGCTGAAAGGCCATGGATTTTCCGCAGAGATCATTGAGCAGGCTGGTCTGGCCTCGCGCACGGATCGAGGCTCACTGGTGGATTTTCTGCGAAACCGCCTCACCATCCCCATCCACGACGCCCGGGGGCGCCTGGTGGCCTTCGGTGGGCGCGCCTTTGGAGATGACAAGCCCAAGTACATGAACACCCGTGAGACAGCCCTCTTTCACAAGGGCGAGACGCTGTTCGGGATGCACCGCGCCAAGGGCGTGATGCGTGATGGCGCCGTGGTGGTGGAAGGCTATTTCGATGTCTTGCAGCTTCACCAGCAGGGGATCCATCAAGCCGTGGCGCCCATGGGGACGGCCCTGAGCGAGGATCATCTGCGAATGATTGGGCGTTTCACGAAGCGCCTAGTGCTTTGCTTCGATGGCGACGCGGCCGGTCGCCGGGCCTTCGAAAAAAGTCTGCGCCTGGCCTTGCCTCACGGCTTCGATGTGCGGCTGCTGGAACTTCCGGAAGGCGAAGACCCGGACACCTGGTGCCTGCGAGTCGGTGCCGAAGCTTTCCGTGAGCTGCTGCGCAGAGCCCCGGATTGGACAAGCTTCACGCTGACCCGGGCTCTTACAGGGAAGGATATGCGACGCATCGCCGATCGCATGGAAGCCTTCAAGGAAATGCAAGCCTACCTGCCCTTTCTTCCCAATACGCCAGAGCGGCGGGAGCTTTTCGCGAGCTTGGCCCATCAGCTGCAAATTCCGCTCTCCGAAATCAACCGCAGCTCACGAAATCTTCGTCCATCCCTGGATGCCCCTGAACAACCCCCATCCAACGAGCCCAAAGTAGACGAGTTGTTGCGGCCCTTGCTTCCTTTCTGCCAGCAACCCGGGACCCGCCAAGAAATCGCAGAGAAGCCCCACGCTTGGTGGGAAAGCCTGGAGGGCGCACCAGTTTTGCAGGCCCTGCTGGACGCCGAGGGCGACGAAGAATCGCTGCCCGATGAAATTCTGGCCCTGATCCGGCGGCAGGATGCGCAGAAAGCCAAGTGGAATGATTCAGAAGCCGTACTGGATCGGGTCTTCGCCAAACTGGAGGCCGCCTACATTCAGCGGGAACTGGGCTTGCTGAACCTACAGCTACAGGCCCCAGCCTCTTCCACCGACCCTGATTTAACTCGCCACTTAGAATCCAGGCAAGCCTCGCTGCTGCTGCGAAAGACCACTTTGGCCCGGCAATTGCGGGGTACTTCTCAGGTCTAAAATTGGAATTTTGCCCTTGCCTGCAGCGCGAAGTACCCTACACTGAATGGTTCCGGGCTTTCTACAGAATGGGAAAACCCTGCCCAAAGTTACGAACGGCTGGCGACGAGCTACGAGCTACGAGCCATGGACTATGACCGACACAAGTGTGCACCCGCCCCAGTTACTGAGGCTCCCCGTATCTGAGGTTCTTTGAGGACTCGATGATTCAAACGCCCCCCTGCGAAAGCTACTTTGAACTCACCAAGGCATTCATCTCGCTCGGCCGTCGCCGCGGATATGTGCTTATTGATGAACTGAACTCGTTCCTACCGCCCACTGCCAGTTCTCCCAAGGATCTGGAGCTGGTGATGAACCTGTTCAACCGCCTGGCGGTGGGCATCGGCGCCACCGAGGCCGAGGCGCTGGAAGCCCGCGATCAGATTGAAGAAGAGTTGCTCCCCCTTGGAGCAAAGAGAAAAGAAGGCAAGGATGGCGACGTTGACATAGACGGCTCCGAAGGCGACAAATTCAACGACCCCGTCCGGATGTACCTCAAGGAAATGGGTACGGTTCCACTACTCAAACGCGAGAATGAAGTAGAAATCGCCAAGCGTATCGAAATCGGTGTCCGGTCGGTCATGCGCGCGCTTTCACGGTCGCGATTGGCCTCCAGTGTGCTCATTGATATCGGCAAAATGCTTAAAGAGAACCCCGGCAAGATCCGCGAAGTCGTGGGCTTAAGCGATGAAGTTGACGAAGACGAAGATGCCGAGAGCACTTCGGCCACCCAGCATGTCCATCATCAATTCGATAAATTGCTGGTCTTCGATCAGGGCTTGCAGGATCTGCTGGATCTCAAGAAGGCCGTGGACGCTGGAGAAAAGACCATCGGCAAGCGCCGGAAAATCGGTCGCGAGATTCTACTGGCTCGCGCCCGAGTCAGCCGTCAGGTGCGCCGATTAGGCCTCAATAGTCTGGCCATCACGCGGCTCATTGATCGCATCACTCATCACCACAATCAGGTGATGGCCGGTGAACGCAAAACCCGCGAGCTCAAAGACCGGCTCAAAAATCCGGCATTCGCCAAGATGAAAGAAAAGTACAGCCAGGAAGCCAAGCACATCAATGAAGAGCTGGCTCGCTTCTTTGAGAGGTACGAAACCAAATCCGATAAATTCCACATCGACTACAACCTCCTGAAAGCCGCAGAGTCCATCAGTCGCGCCGCAAAGGCCGAGCTCATCGAGGCCAATCTACGCCTGGTGGTATCCATCGCCAAGCGCTACACCAACCGCGGCCTGCACTTCCTGGATCTGATCCAGGAAGGCAATATTGGGCTGATGAAGGCTGTGGACAAGTTCGAGTACAGCCGCGGATTCAAATTCAGCACCTACGCCACATGGTGGATCCGCCAAGCCATCACCCGCGCCATCGCCGACCAGGCGCGCACCATCCGCATCCCGGTGCACATGATCGAGACCATCAACAAGCTCATCCGCACTCAGCGGGAGCTGGTCCAGAAGCTGGGGCGCGAACCCACCAGTGAGGAAATCGCCAATGCCATGGACATGCCCGTGGGCAAGGTGCGAAAAGTAATGAAGATCGCCCAGGAGCCCATCTCTCTGGAGACTCCCATCGGCGAGGAAGAGGACAGCCACCTTGGTGATTTCATCGAGGACAAGACCGTTGTCTCCCCCGTGGAGCAAGTGGTCGGTCAGCGTCTCAGGGAGACCGTCAATTCCGTGCTCCACACTCTCACCGAGCGCGAAGAAAAGGTCCTGCGCATGCGCTTCGGCGTGGGCGACGACACCTCTGAACACACGCTGGAGGAAGTCGGTAGTGAATTCGCGGTGACCCGCGAACGCATCCGCCAGATCGAAAGCAAAGCCCTTCGAAAAATTCGCCACCCACGGTATTCAAAGACACTCAAGGCATTCTTAGGCTAAGCCTTCTGTTTTCTAAGCGGCTAGGCTTGAAGTTCCAATGAATGCCCTCACTGATGGTCTCGCGCCACTCCGTCCAAGGCCGGAAGGCCGGGCTCTGCGTGCGGAAATTTCCTTAAGCTGTATCACGCGGAATCTCGCGCGGCTTCAAACACTGGCCGGGCGACGGGGGCTCTGGGCGGTGGTCAAGGCCAACGCCTATGGCCATGGCGCCATCCGGGTGGGTCAGGCCCTCGAGGGCGCTGGCGCGGCGGGCCTGGCGGTTTCGAATCTGGAAGAGGCTCTGGAATTGCGCGATGGTGGTATCACCAGTCCGATTCTTGTTCTGGGTGGCCTGCGTCCTGAAGCTCTTGCGCTTGCATCCCAGCACCATCTCACGGTGGCGCTGGTGGGCCCCGAGTGCCTGGAATCTTACGCACGCTTGTTGCCTGATCATCCCGTGAGCCTGCATCTGAAGCTGGATACCGGGATGGGTCGCTTTGGGTTTCTGCCTTCAGAGTTGGGGGATTGCCTGGATGCCATAAAGGCTCTTTCCCCTTGGATGGAAGGCCTCATGAGCCATTTCGCGACATCGGATGATCCCGACCGCGGATTCGCGGATCGCCAGCGCAGGATCTTCCAAACCTGTCATCAACAACTGAGCGATGCCGGTCTTTCCTTCAAGGAAGTTCATCACGCCAACAGCGATGGCTTATTGCGGGGCTTCCTGGATG
>JANOLT010000196.1:0-7315 GCA_031419915.1 Holophagaceae bacterium | reverse complement strand
GCCGGGCGGTGTTCGGCGAGGGGCCGGTCTACGTCGTGCTGCAGTTCGCGACCGCGGCCATCCTCACCCTGGCCGCCAACACCGCATACGCTGATTTCCCGCGCTTAGCCGCCCTGATGGCCAAGGACGGGTTCGTGCCCCGCCAGTTCGCGAGCCAGGGCGACCGCCTTGTCTTCTCCAACGGCATCCTGATTCTCACGATGGTGGCGGGAATTCTGGTTTGGGGCTTCCATGCCAATACCGACGTTCTGTTGCCCCTTTACGCCGCGGGTGTGTTCATTGGATTCACCATTAGCCAAGCGGGTATGGTGCTCCACTGGATGAAGGTGAGGGGGCGTCACTGGCAGGGAAAGGCCTTTGTCAACGGCCTGGGCACCGTGGCAACGGGCATTGTCCTGGCGGATATTCTGATCACGAAGTATCGCGGTGCGGGCATCGTGGTGATTCTGGTCGCGATGATGGTGGTGCTCTTCTACAACATCCACCGCCACTACATCCGCGTGCGCAGCAAACTGGCCTCAAGCCGGACCGATATGATCTATCCCCACAAGACCCGCGTCCTGGTTCTGGTTTCCGGCATCCATCACGGCGTGATCCATGCCCTTTCCTATGCCCGCTCCATCGCGGACTATGGCGAAATTGAAGCCGTCACAGTGGATTTTCCGGACGCGCAAGGGCGTGATAGCCAAGCTCTTGAAAAGCTCAAATCCGATTGGCCGAAGTACTGTGAGGGTGTTCCCCTAAGGTCCATCCGCAGCCCCTATCGCAAGATCGTGGAGCCCCTCCTGGATGAGATTGACCGCATGCGTCGCGCGGAGCCGGAGTACATCCTCACGGTGATCATCCCGGAATTCATCACTCGCCACTGGTGGGAAAATCTGCTGCATAACCAGACAGCCCTGCGAATCAAGACATCCCTGCTGAGTAGGTCCAAAGTCATCGTGATCTCGGTGCCTTACCACCTGGATCCAGTCCTGGACTAATTAAAGCGCGACAGCGGCTTGAGGAATATCTCCTGCCCCGTGAGCAACTCCGCCAAGGTGCGGTGATTGGGCGTGAGCACCATGCAGAGGAATGACAGTGGAAATGCCAACACCGAGAATAGATGGAAGAGCGAAAAAGCCAGCCTGCGTTCGGGTTGTTCAGAGGCCAGCAGCAACCCCATGGGCACCATGAAAAGCGATTGGCCCGCGAGCACCATGGGAACCAGCACCATCGCCCACGAAAAGGCCAGATGAAGGCTTACCAGATAGGGCCAAAGCTCCCCATAGCAGCGCGCGATGGGTGCTCCCAGTTGCCAGCTGACCACCATAGCCAGTAGAGCATTGAGAATGAATAGGGTCGCAGCTTCGCTGATCTCCAGCTTTACCAACGACCAGAAACTGGAACCTGTGCCTTCGGCTTCGGATTCCAACGCTTCTGACATGGGAAGCCGCAATGCCTGACCCGGCCTCCCGGGTGCGAGATTGGGCTCTTCCATCGGGACGGGGGCTACGCGGCCCAGGGCTGGGGAGACAATGCCCTGATGGACCTGATGGCCCTGATGAGGGGCAATGGAGGCTGCTGTCGATGTTGCTGCATTTTTGGGGGAGATGGTCGAGGCTTGGAAAGCCGAAGCCTGGAAAAGCAGGGGACGAGGAAGCACGTGCCCCCCCAGATTCAAACCGCAAACCGGGCACTCCACACCGAGGGGGGAGAGCCGCTGCCCGCAGCTGGGGCAGATCTTTCGGGGACGGGCCGATCTTGAGTCGGGAGTCATGGTGGGCCGTTGCGACAATTCAGCCAAGGAAGGCGATCCAGCCCGGGCGCTCGGCCTTGGGCTGATTGGGAATTTTCTCCAGAAGCCTGAGTCGGCCTTGCCAGGACTGATCCGTCGGATTCAAGGCCCTGCCTTTCAGCAAAGCATCTTTGGCCTCGTCCCATCGTTCCCTGGAGGCTTGGAGTTGGGCGAGAACCAGGTAGAGCCGCGAAGCCCGCTGCATCAGATCACTATCGTCGGGCTTGCTCCTCAAGAGTGCATCAATATCAGCTTCAGCTGATTTCAAATCTCCCTGTGACAGGTGCTTCTGGAAGTCCGCCAGGGTTGCCGTTCTCGGGTTGTCTTCATTCAGGGTCAGGGCCTCACGCGCCCGATCCAGCAATTGAGATGCGGACATATCGCCGGGATTGAGGCGCAGGAATTCTTTGGCTCGGTGGTAGGCCCGCACGGGATCTTCTCTAATGGCGAGTTCGGCCTCGGTCCGGATGCCCGGAGGCTTTTCTGAGAGATCGGGAGCCTCGTTCCCCCTGGAAACCTGGGCCAGTGCCGCACTTGAAAAGGTTGAGCGATCAGAGGCGAGTTTCGCGTCCAGCCGACGCTGGTGGAAAACAAATCCCCCAGCGATAAGAACGAGAAGAACACCCGCCACGCCCCCCCAAACGCCTTTGGATTTCAGCCATGGATAATCCCGAGCCATGTCCGCAATGGCGCTGGGCAGCGCCAGACCCCTGCGGGCGAGTTGGCCCGGTGCTGTCACTGCCGCTGGTGGCATGACGACCGCGTTTTCCCACGCCGAGCCAGCTTCGGGTTCAGCTTCGGGGGGCCTTTCGGCGAGAAGCGCCTTCACTTGTTCCAAACCACGCGAAGCTCGTTCATGCCGCGGTGTCTGGGCCAGCACGACCTTAAAGGCCAATTCTGCCTGCTCCAACTTGTTCAGACGCATGAGCCGTTCACCCTGGTGGCATTTCTGCTCCAGCGCCTCGGCGTCCAAAGGCTTCCCTGGGGCTTGAATCGCGTAGCTTCCGGCACCACGGATGCCCACATCCATGAGAGCGGTGGCGCCGGTGTCCTTTTGGGCCAGGGAGAGGTAGGCCCTGGCGTCCTCGTTGTCGGGATCGAGAGCCAGCATTTCACGCCAGTGCGCCATGGCTCCGTCTGTATTTCCATTGTGATAGAGCCGAAGGCCCTCTTGAAGCAGGGAGAGGAGACGGCTTTCGAAAATGCCTACGCCGGTGTCCTCGGAAGCAAGCTCCGGCACGGCTGTGGAAGGTGGCGCTGGCTCGGCCAACGCGATGACGGACCGAGCGGGCTTGGCGGCTTGGCGGGCTAGTTCCTGGCGCGCGCTCGCCACATATTCCAGGGCCAGGTGATGGTTGGGCTCGACCTTGAGGACTTTGGTCCATTTCACCAGGGCATCTTCTATCTGGTCCATTTCAAAAAGGGTGCAGCCTTGGCGGATCAGAAGATCAATATCAATGTCTTCGTCTTCGGCGGGTTTTTTAGGTGGTGGGGCCTCTGCTTCCAGTGGCGGAAGGGACAGCGGCTCTGGTGGGGCTGGCGCGGGAGCGGTGAGAATGGGTGGAACCGAAGGGGCCGGTGATGGCGAGGGTTGAGATGCTGGCCTACTGGGGGCTGCCCCCGGCGAGGCTATGGCGCCCCGGTCTACGGGACCGTGCTTCTGGGCAGCCAGTACGACAGGATCACCCGCCTTCTGCCGTTCATCGAGCCAATTCTTGACGTGGACCAGGCAGGCTCGGGCCCCGGCATGGGTTGGATTCTTGCGGAGGATGGCTTGCCAAATCTGTCCCGCGGCGATGACCTCTCCAGCCTGGAAGAGGTCCTGGGCACGCTGTAAATGGGTAGCAAACGGATCCTGGGTGTCGGACATGGCCTATTCGAAAGAGAACTGATCTTCGGGTCGGATGAGCAGCATGAAAGTGCTCTTGCCGCAGGTGAACTCCTGGCGATCCATGAGTTGAACAGTGCCTTCAATGGGTTGGCCATCAACGAACGTGCCATTGGTGCTTTGCAGGTCCGTCAACCATACGGTCCCATCGCCATGAATAGACAAAGATGCGTGCTGCCACGAGGTTTCGGGATCGTGGGTGATGATCTCTCCTTGATCACGCCCGATGACGAAGCTCGGCCCGTCTATGCCGCGCACCGTCGAAGCCATGGGCCCCGTAAGGAAAGCCAAGCTGAATTTAATCCCCTTGGGCATGACGCCGGAATGAATGCCTTCCATCATGCTTTGCCTATCTCGGCGGGCGGTGGATTGTGCCGTGGATGAGGCCGATTCGATTGGGGGTTGGGGAGGGTGGGGCGATGGAGGCATGTCCTCCTGGGGAACGGTCTGGTAGGAGCCCGGCTTCGGGGCCGGGTCTGGCGGTAGATCAAAAGGTTCCACGGGTGGGGGAGTGAAGGCTTGAGTTCTCTGACGGACGGGGGCCTCTGGAGCCGCAGGAACCGCGGGAACCTTAACAAAGACATCCTGATCGAAGAGTTTTTCGGAATCCGCGTCTGCGGCTGGCGGGACTGGATTGAAAACCTCGAACACGTGACTGCACTTGGGGCAACGGAAGCGCTTGCTTACCGCCCCTTTGAAACGGGTCCCGTCGTATTGAAAGCGGGCCGAGCAGGATGGACAAACCACGATCATCGGATTCCTCAGAGTGCTGTTTCCCTAGTGTAGTTTTATTTCTTCCTTGTCGCGAAAAAGCTGAACTCAGATTTAAGGGAAACACCCTCAGGCAGCTTGAAGCCCGTAACGCTTTGGGGCAATGGCTGGTTCACTTGAAGGGTACCCAGCTCCAGTTGCCAGGAGTCGCCACTCCTTTCAACCCACTGAAGCTGACGGGGCAGGTTGGATTCGTGGTCCACCCAGATATAAAGGCTTTGCATGCGTTTTTTCATGCCCAGCGTCCGGGGCGTGAGCATCAGAAAGTAGGTGCCGGCCACGTCCTTGGACTGGCCAAGCCCAATCTGGAAATACTCCCCCAGAAAGGAAAGCTTCTGGCCCAGGCCCATGAATTTTCGATTGGAGTTCTTGAGCACGCCGATCTTCAGGAATTCCGCCTCCTTGGACCCGGGGCTGTAGGAGATCAGCGCCTTGGGTGTGAGATGAAGCACTAGGTCCTCGGGAGCGGCAAAGTTGAAATGGGCGAAATCCGAGCCCTGGAGATACAGAGTGCCCTTGGCCACCGTCGGCGTTTTCAACATGGAGCGCCGCATGGTCAGCGTGAAGGGCGCCTGCAAGGTGTCAACCTTGGATTGGGCCGCGTCAAATCGCTCCACCAGCTCTTTCAGTGGTGGCGCGGTCTGAGCAGCCATAGCAATCATGGGCGCGCCCGGGAGCAGGGCCAGGCAAGTGACGAAAAGCAGGGTCGTTTTCATGCGGAGTCCTTTTTACTCTTCACTGGGATGCCGCCAATACCGCAGGTTGTTCCGGTCGAAGTGGATCACGCTGGTGCGCGAGGTGCAGCGAGGCCTGCCATCCACGCAGCACCTCCGTGGCCACCACGCGCACCAGTTCTGGATCATTGTTCTGTTCACTCAAGTGGGCCATCACCACCGTTCGCAATCTGGGAGAAAGTACGGATGCCAGAAGTTCCGCCATGGAGACATTGCTCAGATGCCCGACGCGGCTGAGGATGCGGGCCTTCAAGGGCGGCGGGTATCCGCCCTCGCGCAGCATATCCACATCATGGTTGGCCTCCAGCACCAGCAGATCTAGATCGCGGCAGTGATCCGCCACCAGGGCCGTTGGATGGCCCAGGTCCGTCACCACAGCCGCGTTGAATCCATTCACTTCCACCCGATAAGCCACGGGATCCGCGGCGTCATGGGGAAGCGTGAAGGGGTGCACCCGCCAACCGCACCAATCCACCGCGAAGCCCGCCCGCAGCGGGATCCAGCGATTGTCGGGAATCTCGATCCCGTGGATTCTCTCCACCACCATCCTGGTTTCCGGTGTGGCGAGAAAGGCCCAGTCGGTATTGCGCAGCATCACTCCCACTGCACCGATATGATCCGAATGCTCGTGGGTCAGGGCCACGGCCCGAACGGTCCGGTGATCCAGGCCCACGGACTCCATGCGCAGCCGCACCTGTTTAAGCGAGAGGCCCGCATCAATGAGCAGCGTGCGTTCACCGTCGCAAAAGGCGTGGCAGTTGCCCTTGGAACCCGATGCCAGCGCCGCATAATACATAGTCCAGGATAGCCCTCCCCAGGAAAAATCAGGACCTAAATACCCAATGGCATGGGCTTCAGCTATCAGGCTTCAGGCCTCGTTGTTGGTCACGTTGGCATCCATGGATACGCTAAAAAAGTAGAACATCTGCGGCAACGTAGCCTGAAGTCTGAAGCCTGTTGGAAACTGGCTCGTCTTCCAATGGGGATTTCGTCTGCAGAGGTATTCCGCGCGATGATGGCCCATGGATTTCATACTGCGACCTTCAACCCTTGCTGATCTTGACCTTCACGTGCACCATCGGGTGGTCATGTTCGCCGACATGGACTACGGCGATGAGGCCGGTCGCGAACGCATGGCCGCTATCTTCCGGGATCGCCTGCGCACCTGGCTCAGCACCGGTGAAGTGCGTGGTGTGCTCGCCGAATCCGATGGTCAAGTGGTCGGTGGGGCACTGCTGCAATTCAAAGAAGCGTTGCCCAACCCATTGAGCCCCCAGGCCGTGCGGGGCTATCTGTTCAACGTTTACACCGATCCCGCTTTCCGGAGCCGGGGCCTGGCCCGGCAAATGACCATCGCCCTGCTGGATGTGGCCAGGGCCCAGGGCATCGGCATGGTCGAACTCCACGCCAGCAAACACGCCGAGGCCCTGTACCGCTCCATGGGCTTCGAGCCCACGCCGGAATTCAGGCTCATCCTGGACGAGGGCATCCAGAAGCCCGGGCAGTGGAAAGAACGGCGGTAGGCCTTATATCTGGACCACGCCACCATCGAGATTCAGGCATTGGCCCACCTGCATGGTGTTGGCGGGATCCATGAGCCAGGCGATGCCGTGGGCTATTTCTTCGGGCTGGAAGAAGCGCTGCACGGGGACCGCCTCTTCGGCAATACGGCGGGCCTCCTCCTCGGAAGTATCCATGCTCTGGGCCATAGCGCGGATGCCGGTCTGCGCCATGGCTGTATCCACCCAGCCCGGCGCCACGGCATTCACGTAGATGCCCTTCGAAATCAGTTCCAGCGCCAGTGCCTTGGTGAGGCCGAGCAGGCCATGCTTGGCCGCGCAGTAGGCGCCGTAGCCTGGCACGCCGAAGCGGCCCAACACCGAGGACACCAGGACGATGCGGCCGCCCTCGCCGAGCTTCGGCGCGAAGGCCCGTACCGTATTCCAACAGCCCGTGAGATCCGTCAGAAGGATGGAATCGAAGGCTTCATCGACTTCAAGCGAATCGCTGTCCACTGGCGTCACGCCCGAAATGCCCGCGGCGGCAACCACGCCATCCAGCCTCGGAATGCGCGCGCTCACCGCCCGCAGGGCGACCCGGTCCGTGACGCTGGCGGCGTGGAGGTGGGCCTTGCCACCGGCAGCG
>JANOLT010000195.1:0-1625 GCA_031419915.1 Holophagaceae bacterium | reverse complement strand
CCAAGCTGTTTCCATCTGTTCAAGGCTGCGGTGTTCCCAGCCGCCGTTGGCTTTGGCATCGTTTTCGACTTTTTCGAAGCGGCCTTTGAACCGCATCATCTGGCGGCGCAGGGCGCGATCGGGATCCACACCTTTCTTGCGGGCCCACTGCATCAGGGCGAAGATCACGTCACCAAATTCCTCTTCCACGCGCAGTGCGCTGTTCTCAGCTTGAAGTTCAGCGATTTCTTCGACGACCTTGTCCAGCACGCCATCAATGTCTGGCCATTCGAAACCCACTTTCGCGCAGCGCTTGCCGATTTCCATGGCTTCTTCCATCGGGGAGAGACTCGCGGGGATGCCCTCCAGGAGCCGCTTTTCGGATTCCAAACCCTTGGCCGCGCGCTCTTCTTTTTTGATGACTTCCCAATTCGCCAGCACCTGGTCCGGTCCATCCACGGTATCGCTGCCGAATACGTGAGGATGCCGCCGCACCAGCTTGGCGACGATGGCGGATTCCACATCATGCAAGTCCCAGGCGCCGCGGTCTGCAGCCATCTGCGCATGGAATACAACTTGCAGCCACAGGTCGCCGAGTTCTTCACGCAGGTGCGCCTCGCTGGCCTCATCGCCTGGAACGTGGTCAGCCAGGGCATCCAGCACTTCTGCGGCCTCTTCGCGAAGATACTTTGCCAAGGTCTGATGATCCTGTTTCAGATCCCACGGACAGCCTGTGCCCGGTTTTCGAAGGGCGGACATGAGGGCCTGAAGCGTGGCGGGAGTTGATGTCATGGCGTCACCAATGGGGAATTCATCCACGCATCCGCTCCGCAAATCCGCCCTGCCAACGCACTTGCGGCAACAGTCGCGGGGCTCGCAAGCCACACTTGGCCGGGGCCGCTGCGGCCGGGGAAATTGCGGTTGATGGCGCTGATGGTGACTTGGTCCGAGGTCGCACTCACGCCGGGTCCGGCGTTGATGCAGGCGCCGCAGGAGCTGCCCAGCACGATGGCGCCCACGGCTTCAAAGGCTTCGATCCACCCTTGCTTCGCGGCGTACTGACGCACATCCTCGCTGCCACATTGGACGAAGAATTGAACCGTATCGGGCACACGCCGACCCGCCTTGCGCGCGACCTCCACCACATCGAAGGCGGCCTTGATATCTTCGCGCTTTCCTCCGGTGCAGCTTCCCAAGTAGGCGATGTTGATGGCAACGTCTTCCTTGATATCCGCGAGCGCCACGCCATTGCCGGGATCGCCGGGTCTCGCGAGCATGGGCCCCAGCGCAGCGCAATCCACCTCGATGGTGTGAGCGTACTCGGCATCGGCATCACCGCACATCCAGTCTTCGAGCTGAAGCGCCACGCCGCGGCGTTCCCGGATGAAACGGATGGTTTCTTCATCTGGCGCCACGAGCCCCGTGAAGCCGCCAATCTCAGCGGCCATGTTGGTGAGCGTGGCGCGCTCGTCGGTATTCAAATGACGGATGGCTTCGCCCTGGTATTCCACGACGTGGCCGATGGCTTTGCCTTCGCGGATGAAGGGCAGCGCCAGTAGATACAGCACCAGATCCTTGGCCGCGACGCCAGGTTTGAGTCGGCCATTCAACATGACACGCAACGTGGGCGGCACCGTGACGCGCAC
>JANOLT010000194.1:0-2636 GCA_031419915.1 Holophagaceae bacterium | reverse complement strand
GAAGAAGAAGGAGAAGAAGGTATGAAGGTCCGGCTCGACGTGCTGCTGGTCCAGCGCGGCTTGGTGGAGACCCGCACACTAGCCCAGGCGCGGATTCTGGCGGGGGATGTGCTTGTCGGAGATCGGCCCATCACCAAGGCTGGCACCGCGGTGGATGAGGCCGCCAATATCCGGTTGCGGGGCGAAGCGTTGCCCTTCGTCAGCCGGGGGGGATTGAAGTTGGAGGGTGGCTTGGATGCCTTCCATGTGGACCCGAAGGATCGCATTTGTTTCGATGCGGGTGCTTCCACCGGGGGCTTCACGGATTGCCTGCTTCAGCGCGGCGCGAGCAAAGTCTACGCGGTGGACGTGGGCACCAATCAGCTGCACTGGAAGTTGCGCAGCGATGCCCGCGTGATCAGCATCGAACAGTGCAATCTGCGCAATTGGGACCCAGCCCGTATTCCCGAGCGTTGCTCATTGCTGGTGGCGGATTTGAGTTTCATATCCCTGCGCCTGACGATTCTGCCCCTGCTGCCGAGCCTCACGGAAAATGCCGAGGCCATCCTGCTGGTGAAACCTCAGTTTGAGGCTGGGCGCGGCGACGTGGGGGAAGGCGGCATCGTGCGGGATGCGGCGGTGCACGAGCGCGTGTGCAAGGAGATCTGGAGCTTCTTCGCCGCGTCCGAACTCGCCCCGCAGGGCCTCATGGAAAGCCCCATCCGTGGCGGCGAAGGGAACAAGGAGTATCTGCTGCACCTACGGAGAGGCGCTAGAGGCGCTGTGGCAGTGGCTTTTCCCGGCTAGTTTTTTTATTCGTAACTGGCCAGGCTCTCGTCCGATGTCCCGATGACGCTGGAGGTGTTGAGTACCAGCAATGGGAAGGTGGCGACCTTGCTGCGGCCGCCGGGCCCACCGTGGGACCCCACCTCGCAATCCCGCAGCACCACCCATCGGCCCTGGCCCAGGTAATCCGAGACGCGGATGTCCGCCTCGATGGTCATGCTGCCGCTGACGCTGCCGCTGGCCATGAGGAAGGATGTCTGGT
The DNA here is from genome assembly GCA_031419915.1 of Holophagaceae bacterium. GTDB lineage: Bacteria > Acidobacteriota > Holophagae > Holophagales > Holophagaceae > JANXPB01. The sequence goes on along the minus strand of JANOLT010000194.1, from coordinate 1,609 downwards.
GCGTCTCGGCGTTGCCCGTGATGGTGGGCAGGCTCAGCAGATCCTCGTCGCAGTCGGGAATGATCATGATGGCCGAATCCCGGCGCAGCCCGAAGAAGGCCAGCTCCCGCTTGAGGTGGGGCAGGGTGACGTCCGTGAGCTTCAGCAGCTCGCCCATGCGGTTCAGGAAATCCAGGAAGCCGTGCATCACCGGCACATGGAACTGACCGCGGATCCATCCCGATGAGGTGAAGATGAGCGCCGGGATGTGGCGCAGGGGCGGATGGTATTTCTTGGCGCGGGGCGTTGCTTTGGGTTGAGCCGGCTGGCCCGCGGGGCGCGCCAGGATACCCGCCGGGGCCGAAGGCTGGGGCATGGTCTGGGTGCGGCCAGGGGGCATGGCCTGGGTGCGGCCTGGAGACACGGGTGGGGAGAAGCCGGGGGACGTGATCCCAGCCTTGGACGGCGAACCCGTGGAGATGCGCTGGGATTCCTTCGGCTTGGGAAGCGGGGCTTCGATGGTCTGGGAGGTCGAGACCTGCTGTTCCACCCCGGTCGCACCTTCCAGGATGGCTTCCCGAAGATCGGCGCCGCGAAGAAGGGCGCCCCGCATCATGGCGCCCGTAAGGTTCGCTCGGCCCAGATTGGCCATGCGGAAATCCACCACCGACAGCTTGGCGCGGGTCAGGTCCGCGCCGCGCAGGTCCGCCTCGGCACAGATGGCGCGGGACATATCGGCTCCCCGCAGATCCGCGCGCTGGAGCCGCGCGCCGGTGAGGTTCGCCTCGGTCAGGTCCGCCTTGCGCAGGATGGCGCCATTCAGGTTGGCGCTCATGAGCTTGCAGCCCGAAAGCTCTGATTCGCTTAGGTCAGCCCGCGTGAGGTTGGCCTCGGTAAGGCGGTTGCCGTTGAGCTTCGCGAACGAGAGATTCGAGCCGGTGAAGTTGATTCCCTGCAGGTCGATACCCCGAAGATCCATGTTCTCGAAGTCCATGTGCTCGAAGGTCTTCTTCTTGTCCTTGAGTGCCTTGATGAAATCATCCCGCGTCAGGTCGGACATACGGACTCCTTGGTTTGGATTGCGGGGATTGGATTTTGGATAGTGAAGGAATAATACAACCCTTGCCTAAATATTCCAGTACCTCTTGAGATGAAGTTGCAAGCACTGCTATGCTCTGAAGGCCTTCCCCCCCTCAATGATTCAGGCCCAAGTTGGCCCCGTCCCTATAGAGCACCGGATGTCCCCAAACCCAGCATCCATCGGCAGATACAAGGTCATAGAACTCCTCGGACAAGGCGCCATGGGCGCGGTCTATCTGGCCGAGGATCCGCTGCTGAAGCGACGGCTGGCCGTCAAGGTGGTGAAGGAGTCCGGCGACCCGCAGCACGACGCCCTGATCCGCTTCCAGCGCGAGGCCGAGATTTCCGCGCGGCTGAACGACCCGAACATCATCACCATCTACGACGTAGGTGAGGACCCTGCCATCGGCCCCTTCCTGGCCATGGAGTACGTGGATGGCAAAAGCCTTGGATCGCTCATCCGCGACAACTCTCTGAACGCCGAAAACGCGGTGCGGCTGCTCCTGCAATGCGCCAAGGCGCTGGTGGCAGCCGAAGGCGCAGGCGTGGT
>JANOLT010000193.1:0-1860 GCA_031419915.1 Holophagaceae bacterium | reverse complement strand
TCCTGATTACCACCCAACCTCAGCCCGCAGCTTTTCAAGATCAAAAGCTGATCCACAGATTTCACAGATGACACAGATTTCTAGATGGGTGCCGACCACGAAGGAGAAGCAATCTCCATTGCGCCTCGCATGGGTCAACCGGTTTTCGGGGCGGCGGTGCCCTCGCGCCCTCGGTGCGGAAGAGCCGCCGCCCTGAAAACCCGCACGACGAAAGTCGTGCGGCCCCGGCCAAGCCGGGGCGGCCCATGCTCCATGCCGGGCGCGATCTTTACTCCTCCGCCACTCGCGTTTTAAATCTGTGTGAATCGGTGCAATCTGTGGATTCATGGCCTTTTTTGCGCTTTCTGTGTTCAGCAATTTCAGGCTGAGGTTCGTGGGTAATCAGGTACGATTTTTCATCTGCGTCATCTGCGTCATCTGCGGCTTCATTTCATTTTGCAGAAAAGCGTGAATCCCCCGCATCCACCGGCCGATGCAGGATGGCGATGCGGTGCTCAAGAACGGCCGTGGGCGTGTGGCGCAGGTGCCCGAGCATGGTGTCTCCACAGAGATAGCCCAACACGCGTTCTGCTTCGGATGAAGAGGAGAAACGCAGTTCCGTGGTGACGACTTCCACCAAGCGAAACCCATCGTGTTCCATCAGGTGGCGTAGGCGGAGCTCATCTTCCACGCCTCTCCCCCGAAAGCGCTGAAACTGGCTGTCCCAGTGGTTTTCCAGGAGCCACATCCCGCACCCCGGACCCGGACGCAGAACCCGCGAAGCCTCCTTCAATACGCGATCCCGGACTTCCTCACGCAGGTTTACCAGCACCCACGCGGCAAGCATCACATCCACGCTGCTCGTGCGAAGGGGCAGGGCCTGCCCGCGGGCCCGCAGCAGGGTAGGGGGATGGGGCAGGTCTACGAAAACCTTGCGGGCAAACGAAAGCATGGAAGGGCTGGGCTCCACGCCCAGGTAGAGACCCGCCTGCGGCGCCAGTTCACGGGTATAGCGCCCCGTTCCACAGCCCAGTTCCAGGACGGTGCGGCCCTGCAATGTGACCTGGGCCCGAAGCCGCTGGGCAACCCGTCCGTCGGGATCCTCGGCCCGGGAAAAAGCATCGAAGATTTCCGGTGCCTCGCGGTAGGCCCTGTCCCAGTTTTCCCGGGGCGTGCAAGGGTTCAACGCCATGCTGTCGTCCGCATCGAGTGGGGTCATAGCTTTCTCATGATCCGTTCGATGGAAATGGCCTTCTTCCCCTTGGTCTCGATGAGCACCGCGTGGAGTTGCAGGTCGCCCTCGGCCACTTCGAAGCGGGCCTTCTGCACGGTGAGAAAGCGGGCCAGGCTGGTTTCTTTCTTCATGCCGATCACGCTGTCGTAGGGGCCGGTCATGCCGATATCCGTGACGTAGGCGGTGCCACCGGGCAGCACTTTGGTATCCAGCGTTGGCACGTGGGTGTGGCTGCCCACCACGGCGCTCACGCGGCCCTCCAGATACCAGCCCATGGCCTGAGCCTCGCTGGTGGCTTCGGCGTGCATGTCCACCAGGATCACGTCCGCGCGTTCCTTCATGAGTATGGAATCCGCCGCGCGGAAGGGATCGTCGCAGGTCGGCATGTGAATGCGACCCATCAGGCACATCACCAGGACTTCCTCGCCGCTTTTGGTGTGCAACTTCACGTGGCCCAGGCCCGGCGTGCCCGGTGGATAGTTGGCGGGCCGCAGGAGTCTCGGTTCCTTCGCGAAATAGGGGCCGATGTCCTTCACGTCGAAGGCGTGATTGCCCGTGGTGATGACATCCACGTTCAAATTCTCGAACCAGTCCTTGGCGATGCGTTCGGTTATGCCGTGGCCATGGGCCGCGTTCTCGCCATTCAC
>JANOLT010000192.1:0-4746 GCA_031419915.1 Holophagaceae bacterium | reverse complement strand
GAAGCTTTCCGTTTTGCGCCTTTGGGTGGTGTGACCTTTCACCACAGGTTGACCCCTGAACATCGCGCGGGATTACCCGACAGCGTGGTGATTCTCACGGCTTCGGGCGATGTCCTATCGCGATCAAAGGCCGTACTGCACATTCTCTATGCTCTCGGCGGTGGATGGCGCTTGCTCGGATGGATGGGACAGATCCTGCCACGCTTCCTAGCAGATGCCGTCTACGACTGCATCGCCCGTATCCGACACCGGCTTTTCGAGAAGCCTGTAGACATCTGTCCGGTGATGAATTCAGAGCAACGAAAGCGATTTGATTCTTAGCGATTCAACTGGAACTGAATGGCGCCCATCATCGCGACGGGAGCTGTGACTGCGCGGAGGATGCTCCGCCCCAGACAAACGGGCTGCCAACCGGAGTGTTGGAGCGCAATAAATTCTTCATCGGTGATTCCGCCTTCAGGGCCACACGTGAACGCCAACGCTTCCATGCGTAACGTGGGATTGACAATGCCAGTGGCGGCTTCATAGGCGACCCAACGTTGTGGAATTCTCCAATCCAACAAGGTATCGAAGGGCTGTATTGGGAGCAGTTCGGGAATGTGGCTCCGATGGCTTTGTTCTACGGCGGAAGCGATAATCCGGGACCATCGTCCGGCCTTGGCAAGCGTTCGGCGGGCATCCAATTCGCTTCGAGCGTAGATGATTGGATGAATGTGGGTCACACCCAGTTCCACGAGAGGAGGCAGCCAATCCTCCCAGGTTGCCAAGTGGGATGTGATGGGAAGGCAGGCGTGCAAGGGAATCGGCGATTCCCGGATCTCAAGTAGGGGCGATATGAGCCGGACATGGGCAGCATTTTGAGTGATTCCCGTAAGATCCGCCTGCCAGGGCCCGTCTTCCAGAAGCAGCTCTAAAGCGGCACCAGCCTTCAGTCGCAGAGTATGAAGATGCCGTGCCTGGTCAGGGCTGAGCGCGACCAGTCGGCCCTCGAAATAGGGACCCGGCGAGGGGACGATCAACCGCGGCAAGCTCATACTCCATTCTCAGGGTCTGTAGACTGAAGTGGGAGGCTTCTTGATCCAAATATTATTTAGCGCGGCACCCTGGTGGGCTTGGCTGGGTTTCCATGTTTTCGTGTTCGCGATGCTGGCGCTGGATCTGGGAGTGTTCAACCGGAAGGTCCACGCGCCCAGTGTAAAGGAGGCCGCGGCCTGGAGCAGCGTCTGGATCACACTGGCCCTTGTCTTCAACGCATTGATATTCAGCACAAAGGGGCCACAACAAGGCCTGGAATGGCTCACGGCCTATCTGTTGGAAAAATCCCTCAGTGTGGACAATCTCTTTGTTTTCGTGCTGATCTTCGCCAGTTTCCGGGTGGAACTGCGGCATCAGCACAGGGTTCTTTTCTGGGGCGTGCTGGGCGCGCTGGTGATGCGCGCGGTCATGATCTTGGCAGGAACGGCGCTGCTGCACCGATTCGAATGGATGATCTACGTCTTTGGCGGCTTTCTTGTTTTCACTGGGATCAAGATGCTGCTCACCGAAGATGAAGAGCGGGATCCTTCCCAGCACCCAGCGGTACGGTTATTCAAGCGGTTGATACCCTTTGATGAAAAGGGTGGATTTGACCACTTTTTCACGATTCGGGACGGTCGCCGATTTGCCACGCCCATGCTCTTGGTGCTCTTGAGTGTGGAGATCACCGATGTTGTTTTTGCCGTGGATTCCATCCCTGCGGTGCTGGCCGTGACGCGCGATCCCTTCATTGTCTATACCTCCAACGTCTTCGCCATCCTGGGTCTTCGGAGCCTTTATTTCCTGCTGGCGAAGATGATGGACCGCTTCCACCGGCTCAAGACGGGACTCGCGGTCATCTTGGCTTTTGTGGGCGTCAAGATGTGCATCGCTGAGTGGTTGAAAATCCCAACGATGGTTTCGCTTCTGGTCATTCTCACGGTGCTGATTTTAAGCGTAACGATCAGTCTGGCTTGGCCCGTCATATCGAAAGAAGAAAAGTGATGGAGGTCTGGCATCACAAGCTGGAAGCCTCGCCGGCGTCAGGTTCGCATGTTGTGACGCTCGGAAATTTCGATGGTGTCCATCGTGGCCATCGCGAACTTCTGGAACATGCTGCCTCGCGGGCGAGAGAACAAAAGCTGCCTGCCGCGGTGGTCACCTTTGATCCCCATCCCACGATTGTCGTGGCACCGGAACGCAAGCCCTTGTTGCTCATGACTCTGGCGCAGCGCCTCGCGGAATTCGAGTCCGCGGGCATGGATTTGGCCTGGGTGATTCCCTTTTCCCGAGCCTTTTCAGAATTGAGTCCCAGTGCCTTTCTTCACGAATTGAAACGTGCCCTTTCACCGGTGGAACTGCATGTGGGTCGGGCCTTTGAGTTTGGGCGGAACCGCAAGGGGGATTTTCATACGCTGCAGGCCTGGGGCAAGCAGGCGAATTGCGTGGTCTTTGCTCACGCCCTTAAAGCGCCGGATGGCGGGCATCTATCCAGCACGCGCATCCGCCAGGCGTTGAATGCAGGTGATGTGGACCATGCCGCGGAGCTTCTCGGCCATCCCTATGCCCTGACAGGTATTGTCGTGGAAGGTGAGCGACGTGGCCATCATCTCGGATACCCCACGGCGAACCTTCATTGGGAACAGGAACAGCTGCCTGGCCATGGCGTCTATGTCACTGAAGTGCGTAGCCGTTATTGGGAATCCCCCCGCTTGGGCCTGACGAACATCGGCGAGAAACCAACCTTTTCGGGGCAGGCCTTATCGGTAGAAACATTCCTGCCTGGCTTCGAGGGGGATCTGTATGGTGCTTCGTTAGAACTCCGTTTCCTGCGCCGTATTCGCGGCGAGCGGCGTTTCGATGACATCGAAGCTCTGCGCACCCAGATTGCCTCTGATGTAGCGGAGGGCCAGGCATGGTGGGACAATCATTTTTTGGATTGAATCCACATTTCCGCTCCATAGGATTGGCCCATGACGGTTATCCCTGTTCCGGATTTCAAGAATCTTTTTCTGGAAGATCCGGTGGGGGAAAAGTTCTGGAACCATTGGATGGGTGCGGAGCGATTTCAGGCGTTCCGGGCGCATTTTCTTGCAATGGGTGAGAGTGGTGCCAAGGCGACACCTTTCTCCCATCGAGCTGACCATCAAGGCCCTGTGCTGAAGACCCATGATCTGACAGGTGAGCGCGTCGATTTTGTCGAGTTTCACCCGGACTATCACGAATTGGAGAAGCTCTCTTATGGTCGCGGGATCATCGGAATCAAGTATGATCCGGAATTTTTGTCGAAAAACCGCGACGTTCGCCACTTGGTCGGCTTTGGATCCGGTTATTACTTTGGACAGAGCGAATGCGGTCTTTATTGCCCGATCTGCATGACGGACGGCGTGGGCCGTGTCCTGGAGCGCCACGCGCCGAATGATCCGATTGCCCAAGAAACCATTGCTCATCTTTCTTCGAGAAACTTGAAGGAGCTTTGGCAGGGAGCGATGTTCCTCACCGAAAAACAGGGTGGGTCAGACGTCGGATCCAACGAGGTCACCGCACGGCAGGAAGGCGCTTCCTGGTTTCTCAATGGCGACAAGTGGTTTTGCTCGAATGTGACGGCGGACGCGATTCTGGCTCTCGCACGGATGCCCGAAGGGCCGCCAGGAACAAAGGGTTTGGGCCTATTCCTGGTTCTCAGGAAAAAGCCAGAGGGGAACACCCGGACGATCCGGATTCAGCGGCTCAAAGAGAAACTGGGTGTGCGATCCATGCCGACCGGTGAAATCACTTTCGAAAATACCGAGGCCTTTCTCATCGGCGGAATCGGTGCGGGCTTCAAGCAGATGGCCGAAATGCTGAACATGTCGCGTCTCTATAATTCGGTGGCCAGTGTCGCGGGAATGCGCCGGGCCATCCTGGAGGCGTTCACGTATGGATCCGAAAGGAAGGCTTTTGGCAGATACCTGGTGGAACTCCCCCTTTGGCGTGCGGCCATGTCGGATCTCGCGGCGGAGCATCTAGGCATTTTTTCAGTCGTGTTTGAAACGGTCCAGGCACTCGACCGCGCCGACTGTGGCGATGATATATCCCGCCGCCTGGCGCGCATCACGATTCCGATCGCCAAGGCACTGAGCGGAAAGCTCGCGGTTTTCGCGGTGAGTGAATCCATGGAGGCCATTGGAGGCAATGCGTACATTGAAGAAAGCATTCTTCCAAGGCTCCTGCGCGATGTTCAGGTTCTGCCGATTTGGGAGGGAACGACCCATATCCTGACGTTGGATTCACTGCGCGCCATCGAGAAAGAAAAATCCCACGAGGTGCTCTTTGCCAGGATCACAGAGGCCATTCGATGCGCCGAGGCCAAGGGACTATCCAAAGAGGCCTCGGAGGTGCAAGCGCGGCTGCAAGCTGACATGCAGAATTTACAGAAGATATTCGAGCTTGAGCCGATGGATCAGGAGCTCGAAGCTCGCCAATGGCTTGAGTCCGCGGGAAGAACCTTGACGCTTGCGCTCCTGCTGGAGACTTCCGCGACTGCACCGGCATTGAGCGAAGTGACACTCGCCGCTTTTCGCCGATTGCGGGTCCGTCCCTATTCGGTGATGCCGGTCTGCCAAGGTGGTGCCTCATTGCTGAAAGATACCGAAGCGGTCCTCTTGAATTCGATCCGAGGGCACTGATTGAAGGGGCTTCAGCTATCAGGCTACAGGCTTCAGGTTCGCATCACCAACAGCAGAATCCGGG
>JANOLT010000191.1:0-11716 GCA_031419915.1 Holophagaceae bacterium | reverse complement strand
AAGCGGCCAACGGCCGTTCTTCCTACAGCCTACGGCCTAGCGCCTACAGCCTATTTAGGCCTCATGCCTGTTTTTTGGCTTCCCACTCGCGTTTAAGGGCTTCGAGTTTGTTGAGGGTGCATCCGCCTTCGCCGCAGTTGGAACAGCCTCCACTGGAGCAGTCACCCTTGCCTATGAGGCCCAAGAAGAAGCCGTGGCCAAAGTAGAGCGCGGCGAGCGCCACAAGAATCAGGACTATGAGCAACTGCCAGTTCATGCGAATCCCATCATACGGCCGATGACCACCGTGCCCCAGGCCAGCAGCCAACCCAGTCCCAACCCGTAGGCTACGGAGAAGCCTGCCCAGCCCCAGCTTCCGGCCTCGCGGCGAATCATTGCCACCGTACCCAGGCAAGGTGTGTAGATGAGCGTGAAGATCATGAAGGCCAGGGCGGTAAGGGGCGTGAGGCCAGTCTGGTCCCGCAGCGAGACCTGTAGCGGGCTCAGCTTTTCACCAGCCTTGGGTTCCTCACTGGCTTGATGAATCACAGCCATGGTGCTGACAACGATTTCCTTCGCGACAAAACCTGCGGTGAGCGCGATGACATCCTTCCAGGCCTCGGTGCGCTTGTGGTCTGGATCAAGGATGGGCTGCATCACGGGCTCCACAATCTTGCCAAGTTTCGCGGCGAGGCTGTGATTCACGATGCGGCTCTCCCTGGCCAGATCGAGATTCTTCAGCTGGTCATCCTTTTGTTCTTGAGGAACCTGCAAAGCCATCACCGCGGTGCGCTGCTGCTGGTACTCATGGCTCCAGCCGGTGTTGGCGATGCCGGGATACCGCGACAGGAACCACACCAACGTCGCACCTGCGAAAATCGTGGTCCCGGCTCGCGTGAGAAATACCTGGGCCTTATCCCACATGTGGATGATGGTGGCCTTCAATACCGGCATGCGATAGGGCGGCAGCTCCATCACAAAGGGTGCTGAGGGGCCCGAGAACAAGGTGCTGCGCAGGATGCGGCCCATGAGCATGGCCAGGCCGAAACCCAGGAAATGCATGCCTACGACCGCTAAGGCGGCGCCGAAGGGCTTGAAGAAAGTGCCCGCGATGACGATGTAGATCTGTAGCCGCGCGGAGCAGGAGATGAGCGGCGTGACCAGGATTGTGATGAGCCTGTCCTGCTTGCTTTCGATGGTGCGCGTGGCTTGGATCGCCGGTACATTGCAGCCGGAACCCATGAGCAGCGGAATGAAACTTTTCCCATGCAGGCCCATCAGGTGCATGGCCCGGTCCATGATGAAGGCCGCCCGGGCCATGTAACCTGTGTCCTCCAGAAAACTGATGCAGCCCATCAGGATCATGATCACCGGCAAGAAAACGATGACCGCCGATACCCCGGGGATGATGCCATCCGTGACCAGGCTTGTCAGTTCCCCCACCGGGAGCATAGCGGACAGGAGCGCCGAGAGGGCCCGGAAGCCAGCGGCGATCCAGTCCTGTGGATACTTGCCGAGCACGAAGGAGAGCGTGTAGATCGCTACCATCACAGCCAGGAAAATCGGGATGCCCAGGTAACGATGGGTGAGCAGGCGATCCAGCTTGGAGGTGTGGCTCACCTCCGGCGTGTCCGGCAGCTTGGCTACCTCCTGAACAAGCCCATGAAGGAATCCATAGCGGAATTCCACCAACAAGGTCGCCGCGTCTTCTCCTAAATGTGCATGAAGGAATGTACGACTGGCTTCGAGCTGCGCCATGATGGCTTCCCGCGCATGACTCTCGCTCACCAATTTGATGGCCTCGACACTGCCTTCAAGCAACTGGAGCGACAGCCATCGGGGTTTGATGGATTCGGCGAGATGCTCATCTCGCTTGATGTGGGAAACGAGCTTTGCCAGTTCGCCTTCAATATCGTGGCCGTAGTCTATGGCCCCATGGCCCGCTGTTTCCGCCAGGAAATTTCGAACCTTGGGTTCCGTTCCATCCAGCACCTTCAGCAACGCTGCCTTAAGCGCGTCCACGCCTTCTTCCCGATTGCCGATGGTGGGAATCACGGGACCACCCAGCAGTGTTTCCAATGCGGGGATGTCCAGCTGGATGCCGCTCCGCTCCGCGTCGTCCATCATGTTGAGCACGAACAACACGGGCTTGCCGAGCTCCAATAGCTGCGTGGTCAGGTATAGATTGCGCTCTAGATTCGAAGCATCCAGCACGTTGATGATGAGATCCACTTGCGATTCCACCAGGAACGACGCGGCAATGCGCTCGTCCTCACTTCTCGCTGAGAGCGAGTACGTGCCGGGCAGATCCACCACTTCGAGAGTCCGGCCATCCACATCGAGAGATCCGCTGCGCCGCTCCACCGTGACGCCTGGCCAATTCCCTACGTGGTGGCGCGCGCCGGTCAGCGCATTGAAGAGCGTGGTCTTTCCGGAGTTGGGATTCCCGGCCAGCGCAATGATCACGGACATGGCTGGCTAACCTAACGGCTGGGCGACAGGCTGAACCAGAATGCAGGCGCCTTCGTCCCGGCGCAGGCTCAGGTGGTAGCCCTTCAGCACCAGCTCCATGGGGTCGCCCAAGGGCGCCAATTTTTCGACCTTCAAGGTCGCGCCCCGGATGAATCCCATTTCCAGAAGGCGCTGCCGGATGGCGCCCTTGGCCTGCAATTGCACCACAGTGGCGCTCATGCCTGGCAAGAGCTGGCTCAGGAACTGGATCCCGGATGCATCATCAGGAATAATCTTTTTTTGTTGATTTTGAGTCATTGTCTCAACTCCACTTCACCAAGTGTACCGCCCCCACCCCGCTTCGCAATGTGTCGGAGATCACAATGCAAATGAAAAACCCATCCCGCGAAGGGCCACGAAGGCGACAGCAGAAACCGGCCTATGCTGCGGGAATTATGGGCGGAGAGGGCTGGAACACGGGATCAACGACGCCGAAACTGGCTGCCCCTGCCCTCGCCCGCGCCGCCCACTCCGTGGGGTTCGGAACATTTATGGTGTCGTTCTTAGGTTGTATAGCCTTCGCGATCAGCATCACGTTGCAGAACGGTGTTCCCTGATGCATCGGTAGCGGTTCGACTGCAAAGTCATTACGTCTCAATACTTCCAGCCAATCTTCCAGCGGACGGCAATACACTTTATATGAGCCATGACCGCGCAGGAAGAACACGGTGCGATCCACCCAGTTGCTGTAATGGAAGGGTAAACCTCCTGCGGCATCGCCGATGCGGGTGATGAACGTGCCGCCAGTCGGTAGCGCAGCGCGTATGCGGCGCAGCACATCCTCTTGCGCTTCATAGCTGATGTAGTGCAACACGTCGAGGATGATTGCCACATCGGCCTTGCCGAAATCGGCGGTACGGATGTCGCCCTGAGCGAACTGTGCGCGGTCATCCAGAGCAGCGCGGGCGCGTTCCACATCTCGGGGCATCAGTTCCAATCCCCAGATGTTCTCCACCTTCGGCGCGGCGGGCCAATGCGCCGGCCACACGCCAGAGTTATACATCGCGCGAGCTTCCAGCAACCAGGAGGCGAGCAAGCCTTGTCCACAACCCAGGTCAATCAGGCGTGTGGCATCGGGAATTAGACCGTGTTCGAGCAGGCCGAAAAAAACCGGGTCGGCATTCAGTTTGCCTTTGCTGAAGTGCCAAGCGAAGGGTCCTGCCAAACGGTAGGGATGGGTGGCGCGGTCAAGCAGGGTTCGGCGGAAGTGCGCGGTCATGGGATGCCGGAACGCAAGGCGATGGGACGAAGATTGACTTGAGCGAGTTTATCCAGTAAGCGTGGCAGCACGTCTTAAGGATGACAGGTTTTTCCCCCGGCGCTGCGGGCGGCGAAGTCCGGAACACTGACCTCCTTTTCGCGCCGTCACAGCGAAATATGGCGTCGTTCGGTGGGTGTATAACCTGTCACTGGCGGATGTATTTCATCAACATTTGCAGAGACTCGGCAGAATCCCACTGGACCGCGCCGATGAATTTTTTCCGGATCACCCCCTGTTTGTCGATGATGTGGGTTTCCGGTAGCCCGGTCAGGCCGTAGGCCTGGGCCACCTTGTTTTCCGGGTCAATGAGAATGGGAAAGGTGGCGCCGATTTTTGCGGCCATGGCAATGGCAAGGGCAGGATCGTCATTGTTGAGGACAGCCAGCATTGTGAATTTGTCATTCGGCATGGAGGCGTGAACCGTCTGCATGGAAGGCATCTCTTCCCGACAGGGCGGGCACCAGGTGGCCCAGAAATTGAGAAACACCACCTGTCCCCTGAGTTCGGCAAGATTCCAGGTCTTGCCTTTGGTATCCACAAGAGTGAAGTCCGGGGCCGGCTTGTCGATTTCCGCCACCTTCGGCCGCTGGTCGCAGGCGACAAGCAGGAAGGTGAGGCAAATCATCGTGATTGGGGAGAATAATCTCTTCATAATCCGTGGCCTCCAAATCGGTATGCGTTATGGCGTTGGTTACCAGGGTTTGAAACTGGAAAGGTTTCTTCACCGGCGGCGGGCAAAAATGTCGGCACCGGTGGGCCGATATTTTTCTGTCCCGGCGGCCTACCTCGGATAATTCGCCTCAATTTCAGTTTCGATCAACTGTTGCAACTGCATGTAACCAAAGGTTACAAGCGGTTTTCCGTTAACAAAAAAACCAGGTGTTTTCATGACATTGAGGGATTTTGCATCGGCAATATCCTGTTTAATGATGCGCTCGATTGCAGGGTCGTTCATATCATTTCTGATTTTTTCAAGATCAAGGCCGATGCTTGAAAGAAAGCGCCATATCAACTGCGGTTGCGGATTATGGTGGCTCGCCCAGTAGGGTTGGCTTTGATACATGATTTCCAGAGTCTCCCAGTATTTTCCTTGTTTTTTCGCCGCCTCAAGTATTTTGACAAAATAATCCGCGCCGTCATGAAATGGTGCATACCTGAGAACAAGTTTGATTTTCCCGGGATTGTCCGCCATCAGCTTCTTCACAAAAGGGGCGAAGGCGCTGCAGGTTTCGCAGGCAGGGTCCATGAATTCCACAAGATAGACTTTTGCCTCATTGCTGCCAAGTGTCGGTGAATGTTCTCTTACGAAAATTTCAGCATGTTGCTGGGCCAGGAAGCCGATCTTTTTTGTCTGTTGTCCTTTATAGAAATAGGCACCAAGCACAAACAAAAGAACCATAAAAATGCCTGAAAATAAAATGAGATATTGTTTTTTCATCGAGAAAACCTCCTGTTGAGAATGAGTAACAGCGCCAGGATGGCGGAAAAGGCCAGTAAGGAAAGCATTGGAATTGTTAAAAATCCGAACAGGTCTATGTAGTCCTCGGTGCAGGAAACACCCCGACTGCAAGGCTGTATACTTTTCGGGATAATTCCGGAATAGAGAAGGTTGTGGTAAAGGGCGACAAGCCATCCTGCCGCAGCCAGAGGAAGTCCATACCGCACCACGCTTTTATCGCAGGAAAAGAGCCCAGTTGCAAAAATGAAAACCAGGGGAAAGAGAAAAATTCTTTGATACCAGCATAAGATACACGGAGGAAACAGCATTATTTCGCTGAAAAACAAGCTTCCCAATGTTGAGGCGCTGACGAGCAACCAGCATATGAAAAGGATGGTCCAGTTTGCATTGGACCTATTGTCTGACTGAGTCATCTCTCCTGTTCTCCAAAATGGTTGGAGCGGAACAATCCGACCCGGTGGTTTTCATCCCTGGGAGCGGTCCCTGTGTATAAGGAAAACAAAAGCCCCATTTGGAGGGCACCGGTAGCTGGGCCCCGGGGCAATGCCGGGGAACGGGGTCGGCAAGGAGACGCATATCGGGAATGATGAGGCCTTCCAAGGAGTTTGCATAGGTGGGTTCCAACCTCTGGATATGCCCTACGCCAACTCCAGTCAAGGAAAAGGCGGAGATATAGCGACCCACGATGGTCGAGGGTGATCCGCTCACTGGGTTGTCTGTATCATCCGTGGGAGCTATGGCGGTTGAACCTTGGCATTGAGCATTGAGCATTGAGCATTGACGCAAGCGAGGATCGCTTTGATGACGCGAGGCTGCCGCCCGCTCTTTTCAGCCACACCCATCCACGCCTAGTTTGGATACACTGCATTTCCCGACTCACACTTGCAACCGGACGCTGAATGACTCCCCTCACCATCCCGAACGCGCTGACACTGCTTCGGATATTGGCTGTGCCTTTCTTCGCCATCGCGCTCTGGTACAACCACCTGTGGGAAGCCCTGGCGATCTTCGTGGTGGCAGGTTTGACTGATCTGCTGGATGGGTGGATTGCCCGGAGATTCAACCAGGGCTCGGCCTTGGGAGCGATCCTGGATCCCGCGGCTGACAAGCTGCTGATGACCACGGCTTTCATACTCATGGCCCTGCCCAAGGACCATCTGCAATTCCCCATCCCCGTGTGGGTGGCCATCCTTGCCATCAGCCGGGACGTGATCATCTCCTTCCTGGCCATCCTTTCACTCGTGAAGCACATCGGCCTGAACCGGCGGCCCTCCTTGCTCGGCAAGTTCACCACCGGCTCGCAAATCGTGTCCTTGGGCGTGGGTCTCCTGGCAAATGCCCAAGGGCCCCAACCTTGGCAGCAATTTGCTCTGCCATGGATCTACTACGCCATGGCCGGCTTGGTGCTGGCCAGCGGCATCCACTACTACTTCCGCAGCCCCACCGAGGGAGAGGGAACCTGAGCGACGAACCCCGCCCACGCCGCCCGCTGGAAGAATTGCTCGGCGGCCTGCCTTTGCGCTTCACAGCCATCTTCCTCGGGTTCATCGTAGCCCTGTGGCTGCTGCGCCAGGCCCTGATGCCGTTCTTCGTGGCCATGGTGCTGGCCTACCTGCTGGGGCCCCTGGTGGAACGATTGGCCCAACGCGTGCGCCGCAGCCTCGCCGTGGTCTTCGTGCTGTTCACCTCTCTGGCTTCGGTATCAGCAATCCTGATTCTTATTTTACCTTTCCTATCGGGTCAATTTGCCAGGCTCTTCTCCTCCCTGCCCCACTGGCAGGAACTGCTGATGAAGAAGCTGGCTCCCATCGTGCAAGCCCACCCGGCCTGGGCGGAAAAAGTCCGCAGCGCCATGGAGGCTTTGGACCCAGCGTCCGCTTTGAAAGGCCTGTTGCAGGCTGGTTCGGGCCTACTGGGCTTCGTGCTTACGGGCGTCACGCTGATCCTTGTGCCACTGATCCTGTACCACTTGCTGCTGGACGGCCCGCGGATACTTGCCTCGCTGGAATCCCTGGTTCCGCCCCGTTTCCGGGACCGGGCCCGCGGCCTGGTCTCCGAGATCCACGAGCGGCTGGGCGGCTTCATCCGGGGCCAGATCGCCGTGGCCTTCACCATGGCCCTGTTGCAGGGCTTGGCGCTTACTTTCCTGGGCGTGCCATATGGCTGGATTCTGGGCATTTTGGCGGGGCTATTCACCGTGATTCCCTATTCGTCTTACCTGGTGGGCCTGGCTCCGGCCCTGGTGTTGGAGATGTTGCAAGGCGCCAGCGGCGCGCGGCTGGGTGCCGTAGCCCTGACCTTCGCTGCGGTGCAGGCCGTGGAAAACCTCTATCTGACACCTGTCTGGGTGGGCCGCGCCAGCAAGTTGCACCCCCTGGAAGTGCTCCTCGCGCTGGTCGCCTTCGGTCACTGGTTCGGCTTGCTGGGCCTGCTCTTCGCCGTGCCCCTGATGGTGACGGTGAAGGTGGTCTTCCGTGTGCTGCTGGAGGACTACCGGCAGCATCCGTGGTTCACGGAAACCCAGTGAGAGCAACCTTCCTCGAACTTATGTCAGACTGAAGATTCCTCGGGCCGAACTGTGCTCTATGGCCGACGGAATCAACCGCGCCGTGAGGCGCCACAGGAGACTGAAATGGCCCTTGAACGCGTGCAGAAAATTCTCGCAGCCGCAGGCATCGCCTCGCGCCGCGCCAGCGAAAAGCTGATCCTGGAAGGCCATATCCACGTGAATGGCAAGCTCGTCACGGAGATGGGCTCCAAGGCCGATCCCCGCCGGGACCAGATCACGGTGGATTTCAATCCCATCCAAAAAGAGCAGCCGGTCTACATCCTGATGAACAAGCCGAAGGGCTACATCACGTCGGTAAAGGATGACGAGGGCCGCCCCACGGTGATGGCGCTGATCCATGGCGTCACGCAGCGGGTCTACCCCGTGGGCCGCCTGGACTTCAATTCCGAAGGGTTGCTGCTGCTCACCAATGATGGCGAGCTGGCGCAAACGCTCATGAAACCCGATCACGAAATCCCGAAAGTCTATTTGGTGAAGGTCCATCGCAATCCGAAGCCAGAAACCCTTCAGGAAATGCGCGAAGGCTTCCGGCTCAGTGGCCGAAAGCTGAAACCCTGTGGCATCGAAATCGCCGAAAAAGCCGACAATCCGTGGCTCCGTGTGACGCTCACCGAAGGCAAGAATCAACAGATCCGCAAGATGTTCGCAGCCGTGGGACACCCCGTGTCCAAGCTCAGGCGGATCCAGTACGGACCGCTCATCGACCCAGCGCTTAAGCCCGGCGCGTGGCGGTTTCTCAATGGCATGGAGTTGAGGGCACTGAAGAGTTTGTAGACTGACCCCTCAAATCACTTCGCCTTCTTCTTCAGCATCTTCCTTCCCCGGCAGGGGTTCTTTAGGTGCATCTACCACCAGCGGCGCTTCGCGCTTTTCTGCACCCATGCTCAAGGCCAACGTGTACTTGCCGGGAAGGATGAAGGGACGGCGGCCCGTGGGCAGGCCTTTGATCGTGGTGGCATCCACCAGCAGATCCCAATCCACGCGATTCAGACCCGCGGTGGCATTAACTTTCCAGGTGCGCACCGCGTCTTTCTTTTCATTCAATAGTTGCAGTTCGATGGCACCGGACTTGGATGCACTGAACCAGAATGATTGGCCTTTGGTCTCACCCCGTGGCCACCAGGTTGGTTTGTCGCGCTTCCAGCTTTTCTGAGCCATGACTTTTTTCGGCTCGAAAAGATGAAGCGGTTCGGCCGCCACTTCCGCGGTGAACTTTTCCAGGGCCTCGATGGGCGCGACCCATGCGCTGCGGCCATGGGTGCCCACCACGAGATCGTGGGCCTTGGCCTGGATGGCCAGATCATGCACCGGGACGTTGGGCATATCGTGCGCGAGGGCCTGCCAATGGGTTCCGCCATCCAAACTGGCGTAGACCCCGAAGTCCGATCCCACGAACAACAGGTTCTTATTGGCGGGATCTTCACGGATCACATTCAAGTTTTCCTCGGGCAGATTGGCTTTGATATTCATCCAGGTGGTGCCGAAATCCACGGACTTGAAAATGTGCGCGGCGCTTTCATCCACGCGCAGACCGCTGAGCGTCGCGTAAACCGTGCCTTCATCGAAGTGGCTGGGTTCCAAGCGCGTGATCCAGCGGTTCATCGGCAGCCCCTTGGTGATCTCGCTCCACGCGTAGCCGCCGTCCCGGCTCACCCAGGCGCGCCCGTCATCCGTCCCCGCGTAAAGCAGGCCGAAGCGCAGCGTGCTTTCTGAAAGCGAGGTCACGGTGCCGAAAGGCACGTTGCCGACCTTGGGATTCGTGGTGAGATCGCCGCTGATCTCCTTCCACGTGGTGCCGCGATCGAGGCTGCGCAGTACGTGCTGACTGCCGGTGTAGAGAATGTCGGCGCTATGGGGGCTCAGCACCATCGGAGTCATCCAGTTGAAGCGGTAGGGCGCATCTTTAAGTTTGTGGCGAGGCTGGATGGATTTATGTTCAGGCGCCTTGGGACTGATGTTGATGCGGAACATGGAACCGAACTGATATTCGGCGTAGATGGTTGCGTTGTCGCGGGGGTCCACTTGCACGAAGCCGCCGTCGCCCCCCAGGATGTCGCGCCAGCCGTCACTCTGCGCGCCGGGCCTCAAGGGTTCCGAGGGGCCCATGCGCACGCTGTTGTCCTGCAGGCCGCCGTAGATCCGGTAGGGTTCGGCATTGTCGGTGGCGATGGTGTAGAACTGGCCGACGGGCAGGTTCTTGATGCCGCGCCAACTGCGGCCGCCATTGGTGCTGACATCAAGGCCGCCATCGTGGCCCAGCACAACGCGATCCGGGTCGGAGGGATCCATCCACAGTGCGTGGAAATCCGCGTGGGCGGCGTATTCCGGAGTGCCGTTGGCACCATGAAAAGTCTGCCCGCCGTCCCGGCTTTCAATCATGGGCACACCCAAAAGATAAACGTGGCGGTCGTCCAGGGGATGCACACGCACCTGGCCAAAGTAGTAACCATAGCTGTAGACCACATTGTCCAGACGGCCCGTATGCGTGCGCTTCCAGGTGGTGCCACCGTTTTCTGAAACATAGAGTTCCGGGCCAACAATATGCACATCAAAGAGGGCCCTCTCCGCGTTTGAGACGTAGGCCAGCAGGTCCTTCACCTCGATCTTACCGGCCTTGAGATCGGCCTTCACGCTCTCGACGGTGATGTCCTTGTGGAAGCCGTTATCCTTCAGGAACGCTTTGAGTTTTTTGTCATCAAGTTTCAGCACCTCATCTTTGCCTAGCTTCTCGAGCTGCTTGGTGGTGAGCTTTTCGGGGTCTTCAAAGGGATCCTTCTCGGAGTCAGGTCGCGCGGTCTGGTTATCCACGAAGGCGTAGAGCTTCGATGAATTCTGGCGGCTCATGGCCAAGCCGATGCGCCCGATTCCATCACCATTCGGAAAGCCGCCCTGCAGCTGCTTCCAGGTGGTGCCGCTATCCACACTCTTGTAGATGCCACTGTTCGCGCCGCTCTCCAGAAAATCATAGGGCTTGCGATCCTTCTCCCAGAGCGCCGCGTAGATGATGGCCGGGTCGGAGGGGTCCACCACGAGATCCACGGCCCCTGACCGGCTGGGCGCCGCAAGAACCTGCTTCCAGCTCTTGCCGCCATCTTCGGTCTTGAAGACGCCGCGCTCGCCGCCGCTGGTGTAGAGCGGCCCCTGGGCTGCCACATAAACGACCTCAGGATTGCGTGGATCCACGACGATGCGTGCGATGCGGTGGCTGTTTTTCAGCCCCACGTTGGCCCAGGTCTTGCCGCCATCCGTGCTCTTGAAAATGCCCGCGCCCCCATAGGAACTGCGGCTGGCATTGGCTTCACCGCTACCGGCCCAAATCGTTTTCGGTTGCCCGGGCTCGCCCCACTGCACGGCGATGGCGCCGAGCGCAAAAGCGCCTTCATGATCGAAAAGCGAGATCCAATCGGCGCCTTCGTTTTTCGTGTACCAAAGTCCGCCGGTAGCGAAGGCCACGACCCAGGCGGAGGGCCTTCGGTCATCGGCATCGAGCCCCACCACGCGCCCACCCTGCCCCAAGGGCCCGACACTGCGGAAGGGGATGGCCTTGAGTGTGCTCTCCGCGAGCAGTTTATTCCGCTGCGCAAAGGCGCCTTCCCGAGCATCAGGTGACGGCGTGGCAGCGACCGGATGAAAGCGCGCGGCTTGTTCCGTTTTCGTCAGCGGCTTATCACCCGCAGCCAAGGAAAAAGTCAGGAAGGCCAGAGAAGCAAGCAATCCAACGTGCATGGAAACCTCAGCAATGAACTCGTAAGACGAGGCATCTAGGTTAACGTATCGGGGGTCTGCGCCATGGGGGGAAAAACGTAACCGCGAAAGACGCGAAAGGACGCGAAAAAAGCACTGTACTACTATTCTCCAACTTCTTGTTTTTCCGCGAAGATTTCAGCCACGGGATCCTCGTAAGCCTCTAAAAAGATAACCACCAAGTCACGAAGAC
>JANOLT010000190.1:0-2992 GCA_031419915.1 Holophagaceae bacterium | reverse complement strand
ATGGCCAGCCAGCTCCAGCGGGCCTCGGGCGAGCGGGAGTCCTTCATCGAAGAGATCCGCGGCCTCAATGCGAATTTGCAAAACCGCATTGATGCGGCGCTCGCGGATTTGCAGGCCAAAAACGCGGAGTTGGAGTCGCTGGTGGAACGCAACTCGCTGCTGCGGGAAGAGCTCAGCCAGCAGGAGCGGCTAGCGGTAGCGGGCCAGCTGACAGCCACCTTCGCCCACGAGGTGGGGACGCCGCTGAACCTGGTGAACAGTCACCTTCAGCTGCTGGAAGGACAGGAGGATCTTACAGAAAAAACCAAGGACCGCCTTGGCGTCATTCATTCGCAGATCCAACGGGTGGGCGAGATCGTGCGGCGGCTGCTGGACATGACCCGGCGGCCACAACTCAAGCAAGAAGCCGTGTCTCTCAATGACCTGGTGGATGGTTTGCAGCAGCTCTGGCTACCGACCCTCACGGCCCATGGCGTGGACTTTGACGTGGATTCACCTAAGGACGTGGTGGTGAGCGCGGACCGCAAACAGATGGAGCAGCTCTTCATCAATCTCGTGAACAACGCTGTGGATGCCATGCCGGAAGGCGGCCACATCCACCTGCGGGTCAGGCCTGCCGGAGAGGGTTGGAGCGTGGAGCTTCAGGACAGCGGCCTGGGCATTCCGGCTGATGTCCTGCCCAAGGTCTTCAAGCCCATGTTCACCACCAAGCCCGAAGGCAAAGGCACGGGCCTGGGGCTATCCATCTGCCGCGAGATCATCCGCACCCACGGCGGTGAGATCCGCATTGAAAGCGAAGTGGGCCAAGGCACCACCGTGATCTTCAGCCTGCCAGGTCTGGCGAGGGCCGCGGCGTGAACACAACTTATACGGAGTTGCATTCAAAAAAAATAATTCACCGCCAAGACGCCAAGAAAAGCAGAACACGAAACTCCGTATTAATCTCCGGCCTCGCCGCCGGGGCTTCCGGCGTACATATCCGGCAATGTGCCGCCCACAAGGGATGGCGGCACGTCCGTCAACCGTTCGGGCACATGCACCACGATGTTCTGAAGGCGGCCCAGGCCTTCGATTTCCATCACCACTTCATCGCCGGCCTTGAGCCAGAGATTGTCGGTGATCTTGCTGCCATTGAGTTCCAGCAAGCATCCGGTCCCCACGGTGCCGCTACCGATGACTTCGCCGGGCTGCATGTGGATGCCATAGCTTGAGCGTTGGAGAATTTGGGCGAAGGTCCAGTTCATGGAATCAACGTTGCCATTCGAGAGCCTGCGTCCATTGACATCACAGGTCATTGAAGCGTGAAGAATCTCGCCCCGTTCAGTCTTCTCGAGGTTCAGCTCATCCTTGGTCACCAGCCAGGGGCCAAGGCTCGTCGCAAAATCTTTGCCCTTGCAGGGGCCCAGATTGAGTTTCATTTCTTCCATCTGCAGCATCCGCGCGCTCCAGTCATTCATGATCATGTAGCCGAAAATTGCGTCATCAGCCTCATCCAGCGTGGCGTTGTGCAAGGCCCGGCCTGTGACGACGGCTACTTCCAATTCGAAATCCAGGTGCACAAGATGATGGTCCTGGACTTTCATCTTGCCTGGGCCCGTCACCGCCAAATGATTCGTGAAGTAGGTAACGGGAAAAAGATCGAATTCCGGAATCATGTCCAGGCCGCGATTGCGGCGGGCCGTGGAAACGTGTTGGCGGAAAGCATAGCCATCGCGCATGGAGGTGGGACGTGGCACGGGGGCGAGCAGCGTGACGTCGCTGGCTGAGATCTGTGCAGAGGCCGGTGCCTTGGCGACAACCGCCTTGGCGATGGGCAGCAGCGTGTCCTGCTGGCGGATGAGGGTGAGCATGTCTACGGCCTCTACGGCCAAGCGCGGATCCGCCGCATGGAAATCCAAAATAGCGCCGTCTTGCAGCACGGCTCCAATTTTTTCGATCCCTTGATGAATGAACGTCACAAGCTTCATGGCCACCTCTGTGGTTGATTCTATCGGACCCCAGGGCTGCCATTCATCAAGCGGATGGAAGGGGCTTCAGGTATCAGGCTTCAGGCTGCGTTGTTGCGGATGTTCCACTCCTGGGTTGCATCGCAAACTACCGAAACGACTCGCAACAAAGCTGGAATGTTTGTACCTGAAGTCTGAAGTCTGAAGCCTGATTGCACATAGCCAGAGCCATAGAAAATGCCCTGCCATTGTCCATGGCAGGGCGTTAGGGAACGGGGCCGGATCAGAAAGTGAGCTTGGCGCCCACCTGGAACTGGCGATTGAAATCGCTGCTCGTGACGATGGGCGATCCGAAAGCCGGAGCGCCGGGAGGTGGTGTCTGGAAATTCTGGACCTTGCTCACATTGTAGTGATTGAAGATGTTGAAGACTTCGATGATGCCCTCCAGCTTCACGCCATTGCCGAAGCGGAAAGTGCGGGAAACGCGCATGTCCATATTGTAGATGTTCGGCGTGGTTTCCGAATTGCGGCCCACGCCCGCGGGACGGTCGGCCGGGGCGGAAAGGCCCTCGCCGTTGCCCAAGGGCCCGACGCCAGGCTTGATGCCATAATCCGCATCCACGCCTGTCCACAAAGAGTAGGGGCGACCTGATGAGAAG
This sequence comes from Holophagaceae bacterium, assembly GCA_031419915.1. Taxonomy (GTDB): domain Bacteria; phylum Acidobacteriota; class Holophagae; order Holophagales; family Holophagaceae; genus JANXPB01. The sequence continues at coordinate 387 of JANOLT010000190.1, read as the reverse complement.
CGACCGATGAAGGAGATTACCCAGTTCTTGGCCCAGACGCTGGAGGCATTCTTGGTGTTGAACACCGCGCTGAAATTCAAGCGGTTCTTCTGGTCCTGGTTGCTGGGGCTCTTCTCGGCATTGGGATCAAAGGTGTTCTGGGAGGCGAACTGCGTGAGCCAGTCAATGTAGTTGTCCTCGGCCTTGCTGTAGGTGTAGCTCGCGTTGATGGAAACGGTGTCGCGCATCTGCCAGGCAAAGCCCACGGTACCGCCGGTGTACTTGCTTTCGCCGGTGGAATCGTAGCGATAAATGGCGGAGTAGGGGATGCCCGTTGGGCCGTATAGCACCGGCGAGCGCACATCCGGGCTACCGGCGACGCGGTACGCAGTCGGCACTGGAATAGCG
>JANOLT010000189.1:0-4536 GCA_031419915.1 Holophagaceae bacterium | reverse complement strand
CGAGGCCGACCCATACGCCGCAGGCGATGCGCGTGGAGAATCCCACAAACCAGGCGTCAGTGTGATCATTGGTGGTGCCGGTCTTCCCTGCCACGGGCCAATTCAATTCATTGGTGCGGGAGCCGGTGCCCGCGGTGGCCGCGCCTTGCAGGCATTGGATCAGCTCGAAGGCCACGGCGGGATCAATCAACGGATCGCCGGGTGAGCCTAGAAAGGATTCCAGCTCGCGGCCATTGCGATCCACGATGCGCTTGATGAAAAATGGCTGGGGGCATTGCACGCCACCATTGACGATGGTCGCGTAGGCCCGGGTCATCTCGCGGAGATTCAAATCAGCGGCGCCCAAAGCCAGGCTCGGATAGGCCGGGATCGTGCTCTGAATTCCAGCTTTTCTAGCGAAGGCGATGGTGTTCTGGATACCGGTTTCTTCGAGGGTCCGCACCGCCGCCACGTTACGGCTGTCTCGTATCGCTTCCCAAATGGGGATGGGGCCCCAGAAATCCCGCTCGTAATTTTTTGGCTCGTAGGACTTCGCGCCACGGGCCATGGGACGAGCCGTCGCAATTCCTTCAGCCGACGTGTAAACGCTGAAATACTGGGCGTCCACAAAGGTCGTTGGGATGTCATTCACGATGGATGCCGAGGTCTTGCCCTGCTCAAAAGCGGCGCCGTACACGAAGGCTTTCATGCTTGAGCCGACCTGACGCTGGGCCTGAATGGCGCGATTGAACTTGGAGCGATTGAAATCGTAGCCTCCCACCATGGCTCGGATCTCACCGCTTCTTGGATCAATGGCGAGAAGAGCCGCTTCCACTTCGGGCTCCTGATCCAACTCAACCTTCGCGGGCAAGCCCTCCTTCTGTTCTTTGATGAGGAACCGTGGGTTGGTGCCGCGGATAAGGACTTTTTGGATCCCCTTTCCGGCCCAGGCGAACGAACTCGGCGGCACGTCCAGCGTGGCGTGGCCAATGCGCACGGAGGCAGTGCCGTTCTTCCACCCAAGGATGATTCCCCGTACCGAATCCCCCGCTTCAAAATAGCGGTTCCAGCCTGGCTGTTTGGCGTTGTCGGGATCGTTCACGATTTGAATCGTGTCCTTGCGGAAACCCCGCCGCCGGTCCACGTTCCGCAGGCCCTTCTGCACGGCCTCGTTGGCACCCGCCTGCCAGAGGGAATCGATGGTGGTCGTGACTTCCAGCCCTCCATTCAGCACCGCCTCCCGCCCATATTTTTCGTACAGATACTTGCGCACTTCCTCCACCACATAAGGCGCGATTTGTTCCTCCTGCGCGTTCTCCCGAGCCAGCCGGATGGGCCGCTGGATCAGCGTTTCAGCATCGGATTCTTTCAAGTAATGTTCCACGACCATGCGCCGCAGCACATGATCACGACGCACTTTCGCGGCGGCTCTCGATTTTGGATCGGGGTTGTAGGGGTTGTACCAATTAGGATTCTGGACGAGCCCGGCGAGCATCGCGGCTTCTTCTGGAAGCAACTGAGGCGCGCTTTTCCCAAAGTAGTACTGGGCCGCGGACTCGATGCCGTAGCGTCCGCCACCGAAATAAACCTCGTTGGCGTACATCTCCAGAATCTGCCTTTTCGAATAAGCCTTTTCCAGTTTGGTGGCCAGGATGATCTCTTTCAATTTGCGGTCCAATTGCTTCTGGCGCTTGGCCGTGACTGTGCGCACCAGCTGCATGGTGAGTGTGCTGGCACCTTCCTTCCGCTTACCGCCAGACTTCACGAAATTCCAGGCAGCCCGCACGAAGCCTTTCGGGTCCACGCCGCGATGCTTAAGAAATCCCGTGTCTTCCGTGGCGATGATCCCGCCGATGAAAGCCCGCGGAATATCCCCGTAGGGAATGACCACGCGGTGTTCTTCGGCGAAGACACCAATGATGTCGCCATTGCGGTCCAGCACCTTGGTGATGGTCTTGGGAACCCGGATCGCGAAGTAAGTGAGATAGCTGTCCGCTTCACGGGAATAGATGGACCACTGAATGGCGAAGAGGAGGCTCCCGCCCACCGTGAGCGCAATGGAGGCCCACAGCGAAAAGCGCACGAGCCGGTGCCTTTTGGAACTCCAGGTCAGGGGCGCTTGAATCTTCTGTTCGGGTGGTGTCGGCATCCTATAAGAGTACCGGTATGCATTGAGCCTGTTTCAAAATGGGGTGCGGCCGCGACGGAGGTCAGCCGCGATGCAGCGCAAGGAAAGGCACGCAGCGGCGTATCGGTCATACGCTCAAGGGCCGTGACGCCGCGATGCACGCGGCTGGCCCCGTCCCTTCGGGCTGGGGCGGCGGGCTTCTCGGTACTGCGTTAGCCTCCCGTGGCGTATAGTCAATATGCCGTGGTCGGCTGCCTTGCCCCGCTCGCCCGGCGCTCCCAGCGCGGCCACACCTCATTTTGAAACAGGCTCAAAGCTTCATGTCCCCCACCGCGGCGATCATCGCCAAAGCCAAATCCCCCCTTCTGCCAAAAACACTGGCGGAAGTCGCGCCCTGCTTCCTGGATCGGGGCTGGTCCCTGGTGGCGGATGCTTCGCTTGCGGGTCCCTGGTCCGATGCCGGACTTGATCCCGCATACCTCAGAATTGATGAAAATCTGGGAGATGCTCCCGAACTCGGGCTGGTGCTTGGAGGGGACGGCACACTACTTTCCGCCGCACGGCGCGTGGGTCTGCGCGGCGCGAAGCTACTGGGCATCAATCTCGGATCCTTGGGCTTTCTCACGCCGCATTCTGCAAATGACGCGAAGCAAGCCGTAGAGGCATATCTCGCCGGGGAACTGGAAGAAGACCCCCGCATGATGCTGCACGCAGAGCTCTGGAGAAACGGCGGGAAAGTGATGGAAGCGGAAATACTGAATGACGCCGTGCTCGCCAAAGGCGCGCTGGCGCGCATCATGGACATGCATCTATCAGTAAATGGCCAGGAAGCCGCACTCATCAAGGCCGATGGCCTGATCGTCGCCACGCCCACCGGCTCCACGGCCTACTCGCTTTCAGCGGATGGCCCCATCTTGCACCCTGGTCTCGAAGCCCTGGTCATCTCACCCATCTGCCCCCACAGCCTGACGCTCCGGCCCCTCGTGGTGGATGCCGCCATGCGCGTGGCCATCACCGTTGGCGATGCCGAGGACGCCCACCTGACCCTGGACGGGCAGATCGGCCAGGCCGTGCGACAAGGTGACCGCGTGGAAGTAAGCCGCAGCGCCCACACCATCACACTGCTGCAAAGCCCCGCCCTGCCCTACTTCCAACTGCTCCAGCAGAAACTGCACTGGGCGGATCGATAGGGGGCGAGTCCCAAGTCTCAAGTCGGGATACCTTCGACCCTCGACTCTTGACTCTTGACTTCTTTACCGCAATTTCAGCGACGCCAAGGCCAGCACTGAGCACACCACTGCTGTGATCCAGAGCCGGATGACGACCTTGTTTTCATGCAGGCCGCCCAGCTCCATGTGGTGATGAAAGGGCGCCATGCGGAAGATGCGTTTGCCGTCGCGGAGCTTGAAGCTGCTGATCTGAAGGATCACGCTCACGGCCTCGATGACAAAGAGACCCCCCGCGATGGCGAGCAACAATTCCTGCTTGATGATCAGGGCGGTCGTCGCGAGAGCCCCACCGAGGCCGAGGGCCCCGGTATCGCCCATGAAGATTTCCGCGGGATGGGCGTTGAACCAAAGAAAGCCAAGACAGGCACCAGCCATGGCGCTCATGAAGATGCTCAAATCAGCACCACCTGCGACGTAAGGCACCACCAGATAACTTGCGATCTTCACGTTGCCCGCCACATAGGCCAGGATGCCAAAGGTTATCGCCACGATGAGCGTGCCGCCGGTAGCCAGGCCGTCGAGTCCATCCGTAAGGTTCACGGCATTGCTCGTGCCCACCATCACGAAGGCGATCCAGGGCAGCAAGAAGTAGCCCACATCCGGCTGGAAATTCTTAAAGAAGGGTACCGACAGTTGGCTTGTGAGCGCGCCACGCAGGCCGTAATCATGGATCATGAAAGCCACCAACAAGGAGATGGCCGTGAGCCAAGCCATTTTCTGCCAGGAGCGAAGTCCCTCGCTCTTCTTCTTCAGTAGTTTCTTGGTGTCATCCACGGCGCCCACGGCGCCAAAGCCAAGCAGTGACACAAGCGCGATCCAGATGGGAATGCTCTTCAAATCACACCAAAGCAGCGTGGAAAGGGTCGTCACCGAAAGGATCAGAATGCCGCCCATGGTGGGCGTTCCCGCCTTGCCCTTGTGGTTCTGCGGACCTTCTTCGCGAATGTGCTGGCCCATGTTCAGGCGGCGCAACGTGCGAATCACGAAGGGCCCGAGCATCAGTGACAGAACAAAGGCGAAGGCCGCGGCCATGGCCGCACGGAAAGTGATATAGCGAAAGACTGAAATACCAGGGATGAGTTCGCGGAAAGGGTAAAGAAGCCAGGGCAGCATGCGGTCGGGGGCCTCGAAATTGGAAAAGCAGGGGACGGATGATCGGAAAATCCCATTGTCACCGGAATAGGACTCGCCGCCCACATC
>JANOLT010000188.1:0-3989 GCA_031419915.1 Holophagaceae bacterium | reverse complement strand
GTCGGCTTCACACGGGCCTACGCCGGTCGTCGCGGCCCGGACAACCCAAAGCCCATGTCCAAGCACGTGCATGCCGAGGCGTGCATGTCCCTCACGGGGAGCAACGCTGATGAACGAATCCGCATGGCGCCTTCGGAAGTGGTGCCATTCCTGGAAGCCCTGGCCTCAGCGCTCGGGTCCGGAAAAAGCGGCGGAGACCTACGCAAGGAACTCGGCCACAAGGCCGGAACCCTGGCGCAGGACTTGCTCAAGCATAAAGGCTCCAGTCTGGTGCTCTGCGGCCTGAACGAGCTGTACGCGCAAATCCTCACCGCCCGCATCAATCACTTGCTTGGCAACGATGGCAAAACGGTGGATCTCGCCCACCCCAGTCTTCAGAAGCAGGGCGATGATCGTGCCCTTGCCAGGCTCATCCAAGAGATGAACGAAGGGATGGTGGGTGCGGTGATCGTGGTGGGGGCCAATCCAATCTACGACCTGCCACCAGAGTTCTCCGCCGCCTTCGCGAAGGTGCGCCTGCGGGTGAGCCTCGCGCTGACGGCGGATGAGACCGCAATCGCTTGCAGCCATTTCGCGCCGGATCATCACTGGCTGGAGGCCTGGAGCGATGCGGAGCCCGTTTCAGGAATCCTGAGCCTGGTCCAGCCCCTCACGAATCCGCTTTTCCAGACCCGCAACGGCCTTGAAAGTTTCCTCGCGTGGAGCGGCCGACCTTCAACTGCCCTCGATCAACTTCGAGAGCAGTGGCGGAAGGATGTCTTCCCGCGCCAAAAGGCGGTGGCGGAATTTGAATCTTTTTGGAATGGCGTCTTACAAAAAGGTGCGGTTCAGCTCGATGGCAACACCGCCAGCCCTGGCAACCCCGCTTACCGCGAGGATGTGAAGGCTTCCCTCCGCGAACGGATCACATCAAAATCACGACCCTATGAGCTGCTGCTCATGGCCAAGGTCGGCCTTGGGGATGGTCGCCACGCCTTCAATCCCTGGCTCCAGGAACTGCCGGATCCCATCACCAAGATGACCTGGGACAACTATCTTTCCCTGTCGCCAGCCGCCGCAAAGGGCCTTGGTTTGGAGCAAGGAGACGTGGCCGCTGTAAGACCTGAAGGTCTGCCCGAATTGACGCTTCCCGTGGTGGTGCAACCGGGTCAGGACGACCGCACCATCGCCGTGGCCCTGGGGTATGGCCGGAAAGAGGGCGGCCCCAAAGATTGGAAGACCGTGGGCAGCAATGTCTATCCATGGCGCAGTCTCGCGAGCGGATTCCTGAACGCCAGCTCAAACGCATTGCAGATCCGCAGAACCGGAGGCCGGGCCGAACTGGCCGCCACCCAGGATCACCACAGCCTCGAAGGCCGCGAGCTCGTTCGCGAAATGGCGCTGGCGCCCTACTTGCGGGATCCGGCATCTGCCCGGCCCCATGAACAGCCCGGACCGTCCGCTTATGCACCTCATCCCCATGGCAAGCATCGCTGGGCCATGGTCATCGACCTGAACAAATGCACCGGCTGTTCGGGCTGTGTCATCGGCTGCCAGGTTGAGAACAACATTCCAGTCGTGGGCAAGGCCGAAGTCGCGAAAAAGCGTGAGATGCATTGGCTGCGCATCGACCGCTACTACGAAGGCAGCGAGGCCGAGCCCAAGGTCTTCCATCAGCCCATGCTGTGCCAGCAATGCGACAATGCGCCATGTGAAAACGTGTGCCCGGTGCTGGCCACCGTGCACAGTGAAGAAGGCCTGAACCAGCAGATCTACAACCGCTGCGTGGGCACACGCTATTGCGCCAACAATTGCCCCTACAAAGTTCGCCGCTTCAATTGGTGGGAATACCCCCATGACAGCGAGATCGAGCGCTTGGCGCTCAACCCCGATGTGACCGTGCGCAGCCGCGGCGTCATGGAAAAGTGCAGTTTCTGCGTCCAGCGCCTTATGACCGCCAAGATCCAGGCCAAGAACGAAGGCCGTGAACTGAAAGACGGCGAAGCCCAGCCCGCCTGCATGCAGAGCTGCCCGGCCCAAGCCATCGTCTTTGGCGATGTGCATGATCCCGATAGCCAGATCAGCCACGCCATGCGCGACCCCAAGCGTTTCCTGGTGCTCGGAGAGTTGGGAATCGGACCCGCCGTGAGTTACCTGACCAAAATTCGCAACGCGGAACCGGCTGAAGCCAAAGGAGGCCATCATGGCGCCTGAAGACCACGCCTACGCGCTGCCTGCCATGCAGGAGATCGCTGAGGAACATCATCGGGGTTACGGCCATGTGCTGCCCCTCATCGAAGGCAACAAGAGCTATAGCCAGGTAACCGAAGAAGTTTTCAGCATCACCGAGAAGATGCCGCCGCTGAAGTGGTGGCTGGCGTTTTCAGTGTCCCTGTCGCTGCTCCTGCTCGGAGCTTGGGCCGTCACGCAGACCGTCACCCGAGGCATCGGCACCTGGGGCCTCAACCGCACGGTGGGCTGGGCTTTCGACATCACCAACTTCGTGTTTTGGGTGGGCATCGGGCACGCGGGAACGCTGATCTCAGCCATCCTCTTCCTGTTTCGGCAAAGGTGGCGCACCAGCATCAACCGCGCGGCCGAAGCCATGACCATCTTCGCGGTCATGTGCGCTGGCATCTTCCCCATCATCCACATGGGCCGGCCCTGGCTGGCCTTCTGGACCACGCCCTATCCAAACACCCGGGGCTCGCTCTGGGTGAATTTCAAGAGCCCGCTGCTTTGGGATGTCTTCGCCATCAGCACCTACTTCATCATCTCGCTCACCTTCTGGTACCTGGGCATGATCCCCGATCTCGCCACCATGCGGGACCGTGCCAAATCCAAGCTGCGCAAGGCCATCTTGAGTGTTTTATCCCTGGGCTGGAACGGCTCGAACCACACCTGGAGCCGCTATGAGACGGTCTACATGCTGCTGGCGGGCCTCAGCACGCCGCTGGTGATCTCGGTGCATACCATCGTGTCCATGGACTTCGCCACCTCGGTGATCCCCGGATGGCACGCGACGATTTTCCCACCCTATTTCGTCGCGGGCGCCGTGTTCAGCGGATTCGCCATGGTGCTCACGCTCATGATCATCGCCCGAAAGGTGATGAACCTGGAGGAGTACATCACCGTGCGCCACCTGGAAGCCATGACCAAGGTGATCATCGCCACGGGAATGATCGTGGGCATGGCCTACGGAACAGAATTCTTCATGGCGTGGTACAGCGGAAATTCCTATGAGCAGTACGTCTTCATCAACCGCGCCCTCGGCCCCTTCAAGTGGGCCTACTGGACCATGGTGAGCTGCAATGTGATCATCCCGCAGCTCTTCTGGATCCGAAAAGTGCGCACCACGCCCTGGATGATTTTCATTCTGTCCATCTTCGTGAATATCGGCATGTGGTTCGAACGCTTTGTCATCATCGTGACGAGCCTCCATCGCGACTACCTGCCTTCCTCCTGGGCCATGTACAGCCCCACCTTCATCGAGGTGGCCATCTTCCTGGGCAGCTTCGGGCTTTTTTTCACATGCTTCCTGATCTTCACCCGGTTGCTGCCGGTCATCGCCGCCAGCGAAGTGAAAGGAGTGCTGAAGCATGAGGAACATTGATAGAACTGATCTGATGGTCCCGACCCGCTTCCGCGCCAGTTTCGCGGCGCCGGGGCTTTTGCTCGAAGCCGTGAAATGCCTGAAGCTGGACGGTTATCGCGTCATTGATACCTACACGCCCTTTCCCGTGCATGGGATGGACGAGGCCATTGGCTTGAAGCCTTCGCGACTGCCGCGGGCCTGCCTGGCCTTTGCGATCCTGGGGCTGGCAATTGCGCTGGGCAGGCAGATCTGGACTTCGGCCTACGACTATCCATTGATCGTTGGCGGCAAGCCCTTGGTGGCCCTCCCTGCCTTCGTGCCCGTGGCCTTTGAGCTCACGGTTCTGTTCGCGGGGCTTGGCGTGGTGGCCAGTCTTTTCCTGGTTACGGGAATGCGGCCAAAGTTCAAGGTGCCC
>JANOLT010000187.1:0-2028 GCA_031419915.1 Holophagaceae bacterium | reverse complement strand
CGCCGGACCATGGCGTGGATGACTTCAACATCGCCAGTCACCTGGGGCTTTTCCAATATGTGGGGCCCGATGGCAAGTTCCTGGAGGTGGTGAATGACGAAGAACTGGTTGGCAAGAACATCTTCGATACCAATCCCATCGTCATCGAGAAACTCAAGGCTGCTGACGCGCTGCTGCATGTGGACACACTCACCCACAGCTACCCCCATTGCTGGCGCACGAAAACACCGATTCTGTTCCGCGCCACGGAACAGTGGTTCATCACCATGGACACCGATCTCAAGGGCACTGGCAAGAGTCTGCGGGAGTTGGGTCTGGAAGGCGTGAGGGAAACCCGCTGGGTGCCCGCCATGGGCGAGAACCGTATCCACGCCATGATCGCGGGGCGCCCGGACTGGTGCATCTCCCGTCAGCGGGCCTGGGGCACACCCATCACCGTGTTGCGCCACATCGAAAGCGGCGAGCCCCTGGTACGCCCTGAATTCTTCGAACGCGCCGCCGCAGCCATCGAAAAGGACGGCATCGAAGCCTGGTCTGACATGAGCGTAGATGCACTGGTGGCGGGCCTCAACATTGACGCCAGCCAGTACCAGAAAGAGACGGACATCCTGGACGTGTGGATTGATTCCGGTGTCAGCGCGGGCGTGGTTTGCGACACGCACTCTGAGCTTTCCCGAGCCGATTACGGCAATTTCATCTACCTGGAAGGCTCCGACCAGCACCGCGGTTGGTTCCATTCGTCGCTCCTCTTCAACCTGGCTGCCAGCGGCAAGAAACCCTACAAGACTGTGGTCACCCATGGTTTTGTGATGGATAGCAAGGGCCAGAAAATGTCCAAGAGTCTGGGTAATGTAGTGTCGCCCGATGAAGTGATGAAGACGCTTGGCGCCGATATCCTGCGGCTTTGGGCGTGCAGCGTGGATTACAACGAAGACGTGCGCATCGGCAAGGAAATTCTGGATCGCAGCGCCGATGCCTACCGCAAGATCCGCAATACGCTACGTTTCCTGTTGGGCGCACTGGATGGGTTTGATCCGGCCCAGGATTTGATGCCCGCCGTTGAATGGACACCCTTGGATGCCTGGATCTGGAAGGCTTTTGGCCGCCTTTGTGTTGAAGTCCGGGATGCCTTCGAAAAGTTTGATTTTCATCGCGCAACCCAAGCCTTGCACGGGTTCTGCCAACTGGAACTGAGCGGCCGCTACTTCGAGATCATCAAGGATCGCCTCTACTGCGATGCGCTGGATTCGGCGCCCCGTCGCAGCTGCCGCACCCTCTGTTTCAAACTTGCTGAGGGCCTGGCCATTCTGCTCTCGCCGGTGCTGAGTTTCACAACCGATGAGGTATGGGAATTCATACCGGGGGCCACAGGCAGCGTTTTTGAACAACGTTTTCCAGATGCCGTCGCTGTTCCTGAAAGTGAGGCTTGGCGTGCCCTTTGGACCGTCCGGGAAGCCTTGCAGGGAGCCATGGAACCCCATCGCGCCGCCAAGACCATCGGCACCAGTCTGGATGCATCGGTGCGCATCGGTCTTCCGGAATCGATTCAGTTGGAGCTGAGGAGTCTGGGCGAATCGCTGGATGAATTATTTGTGGTATCGAGCTTTGAATTTTTCGATTCCGCGGAGCTGAACGTGGAAGTTTCAGCCCATCAAGGTACCAAATGTCCCCGCTGCTGGAATCACAAGGGCGGGCATGGGCATGGCCAGGGTGCGGATGCGGATCTCTGCGGTCGCTGCTGGGATGTGGTGAATGGTTCAGATTTGGAGATCGCATGAAACGTCTGCCCTGGCTTCTGCTTCCCATCGGTGCCCTGGCCGCGGATTATGCGTCCAAGGTGTGGATCCTAAGCATTCTTCACTTTCAAGGCGATTCCAGAACCATCATTGAAGGCTTCTTCAACCTGACCCTTGGATTCAACAAGGGCGCCATCTTCGGCAGAAATAAATTTTCTACCCCGAGTTGGACCCAAATTATGTAAAGAATAAGCTTCTTCTGGAGTTTCAGCAAAAGCATTTAAACTCAAAA
>JANOLT010000186.1:0-11855 GCA_031419915.1 Holophagaceae bacterium | reverse complement strand
ATCGCGCTCGAAGGAGAGTCCCATGCGCTGTTCCAGATCCTCCACATGAACCATGCCCGAGACGATGAACACACCCGGCTGCTGCTCCACTATGTCCACGGAACCTTCGTGCTCGTCGCGAATCTCGCCAAAGACTTCTTCCAACAGATCCTCGACGGTGACAAGGCCCGACACGGCGCCGAATTCATCCACCACGATGGCCATTTGCGCACGGGCCCGCTGCAAATCCCGCAGCAATTCTTCGATGGGCTTGCTCTCGGGCACGAATTGCGCGGGCTTCATGAGGTCACGCAAATCCATGGTCTGGGATTCGGAATGCTGCAACAGGTCCTTCAGCAGCAACACGCCCACAACCTTGTCTATGCCGCCTTCGTAAAGCGGAATGCGCGAGTGGCGGCTTTTTCGAAAGGCCGACCAGGCCTCACTTGCCGAAGCTTCAGCGGAAAGGGCCACCAGTCCCGTTCTTGGCGTCATTACTTCCCGCACCACGGTGTCGCCAAAGCTCACGACATTGCGGATAAGGGCGCTGTCGGTCTCTTCAAGAATGCCCTCGGCTTCGCCTTCATCCAACAACGCCGTCACCGCGTCCTCGGTTGCGTCTTCGTCATCCGCATCACGGGCCATGTCCTGTTTCTGCCGCTGCCGCTCAAAGATTTTGGCGATGGGTGAAACCAAAAGAACAAGAATGCGGTGAAAGGGCGCGTAAATGGGAAACAGCCGAACGATCCAGGCCGCTGGATTCCGGCAGGTCAGCAGCGTGGGTAGGGCCAAATCAAAGGTCCAGAGGTAAACCAAGGCCGAAGCCGCGAGAGCCCATCCGCCGCCGGGGAGAATGCCGTGGAAGGGCCAGATGAACAAAAGCAGCAGGGCAAGCAGGATCTGGCTCCACAAGCCGAGACTCATCCCCAGCAGGTGCGGCCGCGCCATCAGTCCTGCCAGCAGCGGGTCCGCGATGGATTCTTCCTCCAGCAGCCGCCGCCGCTGCACCGAGGACAATGAATGGAAGGCAGCCAACAAAGTGGCCATGCCCGCCCGGTAGACCAGAAGCGCAGCCACGGCAAAGCCTAGCCAGAAATGAATGTTGCTGCTGCTTGGATCGGTCACCTGAGTAGGTTATCAGCTATGAGCTATGAGCTATGAGGGGCGCGCCTTCAGTACGCTGGATGACGCGGCCCCTGGCCGCCTCGTTATTGAACCTCGTACCTCACACCTCGTACCTACTTTCCCCTCCGCTCGATCTGTTCCCGGAGCTTCGCCTTGGCTTCATCACTGAGCTTCACGTGGCGGCGTTCGGCTTCACGAAAGTATTCGGCAGCATCGCGGGTAAGGCCGTCGGGCGTGGGCGCAAGCTGTTTCCGGGCCCTGGCGGCATTCAAGAACACATAGGGCTCCCGGGCCAGCTCAGGGCTGCGCAAGTAGTAGCGGAAAGTCCACCAGCCCCCGACCAGAAACCAGATGGCTAAGGCTGAAACGGCATAATGCTGTAGCCGCTTCATGCGCTCGATATCCTTGCGAACCCGCTGCCACCACAAGGCGACAGCAATGTTGGCGCCGATGATCAGCGCTGTGAGAAAGAGCGTCATCAGCCAGCCTTGGGTGTTCCAGTCCAGGCCCGTGATGGCCAGCACCGGCTGAGACAGCAGCACACCAAAAATAAGATTCAGGTGCAGCATGTAGAGCAGCAGGGATTCCTTGCTGGCCGCGCCGATCCAGTTGGTCCCCGCGAGTTTACGGCGATACCCCTCGATGAACCCGAAGCAGGCGCCTCCCATGCAGATCCAACCCAGGCGGTCCGCCACGCTGGGCAAGGTGGTGTTGGCAAGGTGCGTCAATTCGTCCCAGGTCCACTGACCATTCAGCAGCCATGCCTTGGTGACGGGATCCTGCACCCAGGTTCCCTTCCAGAGCCAGCTTTCCTTCGCGTGGCTGCCCCATGCCCATAAAGCCAATCCCAGAATGAACAGCACGATCAGGAAGCGCCCTTCGGTCCAGGTCGCTTTCCCTTCTACATCTTGTTCCTGCCGTGTCCAGCGATAGGCGCCACCGAGAAAAGCGCCAAAGCTCACGAAAGCGAACCATGGAAAGAGCGGAAAGAGCGCTTGCACTCCGCGGTCCACGTTGCCGTTGAAAAGTCCCCGAACCGGGAGCCAGAGCCCATCCGCAATGCCATGGGCCCAAATGTAGGGCGAGACGAGCGGGATGTAGATAGCCAGCGCAAGGGCCACCAAGGTGAAGATCCTGGGTCGCTTCAAGGACCGCGCCAACCCTTGCAAAATCAGCAGTGAATAGACGATGCATTGCATCACGTCAATCTTGAACAGCTCCCGCCATTTCTGCTGCGTGGCGAGTACCGTCCATTCCGCCAATGTGAGACCTGGCGCATGAAGCAGGTAAGCGCAACCCAGGATGAAGAGATAGCGCTTGAAGCTATCCATGAAGGGCCGAAGTGTTCCATCGGACCGAAAGGTCGAAAGCACCAGGCTGAAGCCCGCGCACACCAGGAAACTCGGCGCCACCAACCCATTCAGGTAATTGAGCCAGTCGGGGCGCAGGTCCAACCGCAGCCATACGTTCACCGCGTGGACTTCCATCATCACGAGCACCGCGAGGCCCCGCAGCTGGTCCACCCAGTCGCAGCGTTTGGATGGCGCGAAGTCTTCCCACAGAGCTTGGTTCATTCGGATTCCAGGGCGCCGTTGCGACAAAATGACTTGTTCATTGTGGTGGTGGACCGGCATAAGGGGCCGTAACGCACTGGCCAGAAATGCGCTGGCCACTGTGCAACGGCCCCTAAGATTCAGCCTGCCCGAATCCTGGTTCAAGCGCAAAGCCTGGAGCCTGAAGTCCGAAGCGTGAAGCCAATTGTTGAGGCAGGTTCTCCTTGACCCAAGCCCAGCCCTGAGGCATCTTCAAACATCTTCACCCGAAATCGAGGGCAACCAGGCCGTAGTGGAGACCTGAAAGCCCACTTCTCAATAAATTTCCAACAGACGGCCTTCAGCCGCGTTGCCTCACAATTGCCTCACAATTGCCCCGCAGGAGATGCCCGTGGCCGATCGTCCGCCGACCAGGAATCAGTATTTTGCCACCAAGTCCCTCAAGCTCCTTCTGGAAGAGGCTGAGGGAGATGGAGAGAATCGGCTCCGGCGGATCCTGGGTCCCGTGCAGCTCACGGCTCTCGGCATCGGGGCCATCATCGGCGCGGGCATCTTCGTGGCCACCGGAGCCGCCGCGCACAATGTCGCGGGCCCCTCCCTGATGCTCTCTTATGTGGTGGCGGGCATCACGTGCGTCTTCGCGGCGCTTTGCTACGCGGAATTCGCAGCCATGGTTCCGGTGGCGGGTTCGGCCTTCACCTACGCCTATGCCACGCTGGGTGAGCTTTTCGCTTGGATCATAGGATGGGACTTGGTGCTCGAATACGCCGTGGGCAGCGCCACCGTGGCCACGGGCTGGTCAGGCTATTTTCAGAACGTGCTCGCCAAGTTCGGCATTCACGTCCCGAAGCTCCTCTCCGAATCTCCATGGAAATACAATGCGGTCACGGGCGGATTCGACTCCACGGGCTCCTTCATAAACCTTCCGGCCGTCATCATCGTGATCATCATTACGGCCGTTCTGGTGAAGGGCATTCAGGAAAGTGCCAACTTCAACGCCGCCATGGTGGGCATCAAGGTGGCGGCGGTGCTCTTTGTGATCGGCGTGGGTGCCTTTTTCATCGAGAAGGCCAACTGGGATCCCTTCGCGCCCTACGGCTGGACAGGTCTCAGCTTTTTTGGCCACCACGTCGCCGGGCAGGTCTCGCCGACTGGCGAACCTCGGGGAATGCTCGCGGGAGCGGCGATTATTTTCTTCGCCTATATCGGTTTCGATTCGGTTTCCACCCACACCGAAGAGGCAAAGAATCCAAAACGGGACGTGCCCATCGGCATCATTACCTCTCTCGTCGTATGCACCATCCTTTATATCCTGGTGGTGGCTGTACTCACGGGCATGGTCAAGTACAACCAGCTCGACACCGCCGCCCCGGTTTCCCAGGCCTTCGCGCAAAAGGGCGTGGGCTGGGCGGAGGGCCTGATCGCTGCCGCGGGCGTGGCGGGCATCACTTCTGTGCTGCTGGTGATGATGCTCAGTGGCCCTCGTGTCTTCATGGCCATGGCGCGCGACGGACTGGTTCCCAAATCCATCTTCGGCGTGGTCCATCCGAAATTCCGAACCCCTTGGAAGGCCACCATCGCTGTTGGCATCTTCGTGATTTTGTTGGCCGGTTTCCTGCCCATTGACGCGCTGCTGCACCTCACGAACATCGGCACTTTGTTCGCCTTCGTCATCGTTTGCGCGGCGGTGCTCATCATGCGGCGCACGCACCCCGAGGCCGCGCGCCCCTTCCGCTGCCCCATGGTGCCCCTGGTTCCAATTCTCGGAATCCTCATGTGCCTCCTGCTGATGTTCTCCCTGCCCGCCGCGAATTGGCTGAGGCTCCTCGCCTGGCTGTTGCTTGGCTTTGCGATTTACTTCTTCTACGGCCGGCATCACAGCGTGATCCGGAAACAGATGGAGTCGGGGGAGGTCTAGGCTAAATTATTTTTGGCTGCGACTGAAAATTGCCTAAACCCCCTACGGAACCCAAGCATGACCTTGCGTTATTCGATGCGAGAAAGGCTCCCCTTCCTGGGAGCTTTTCTGCATCTGCGCGGCGAGGCTTTGCGCTGCCGGGGCTGCCTGGGTGAACTTCTGGAAGCTTCTGAAGCGGGCCTTTGCGCACGCTGCTGGTCGGGCCTGATACCGCTGCCAGCTGACCGCTGCGAGCGTTGCGCCTTGATTCACGGCAGCGATCGCGAATGCCCCGAGCCCGTGGCCTGGACTCATGGCGACGCGCTTTGGGATTACCACGGCGGAAGACCGGCCCTGGGCGCCATGCTCATGCCGGGCATAAAAGCCGGCGAATGGGGCTGGCGGGCAGCGCTGCTGGGACGGGTAGAAACAGCGCCTCTGCCGGAGTTCACTTCGGAAGTGGACCTCATCACCACGGTACCCGCCCACCCCTTGCGAAGGTGGGGTCGCGGCTTTGATCTGGCGGAAGATGTGGCGCGACTCGTGGCCAAGCGCGTGGGGAAGCCCTACACGCCGCTGCTCCGCAAACCCATGAACAGCCAACGCCAGACAGGCCTTCCAGAAGGCAAGCGCCGGCGTCTACCCCAGAAAGCCTTCGCGCTGAGAAACGACATGAATTTGGATGGCAAGACCATTCTGCTGGTGGACGATGTATGGACCACCGGCACCACGCTGCTGCGCTGCGCCCAATGGCTCATGAAGGCCGGGGCCACCGAGATCCGCGTGCTGACGCTATTCCGGGCCCTCTAGCACCACAAAAGCCATGGCGATGTCCCCATCGTGGCTGACGGAAGCGTGGATCCGAGTGATGCCCCGCGAGGCAAGCAGGTCTGAAAGCTTTCCTTCCGACCACAGCTTTCCATTCATGTATCGCAGCGACTTCCAGGACCATCCGCTCAGCCCCATGCCCAGGGCTTTTCCGAAGGCTTCTCTCAGCGCCCAGCGCCCCGCCAACCGTTCCGCCAAACGCTCCCGGTTCCCGCCCAGCAGGTAGGCCGCCTCGTCCGGATGAAGAAATTTGTTCGCGCACTTTTCAGCGCCAAACCGCTCCACGAGATGCTTCCAGCGGGAGGGCGGGCAGAGGTCAGTGCCGAGGCCAATAATCATCGCGGACTCGGGGGGGTAAGGCTGTGGGCGGTGGGCGGTGGGCGGTGGGCGCTGGGCTGAATGCTGAACGGCATTAAGAGCGGTCCCAAGGGCCGCATTGAAGAATTAATACGCGCAGTCACGAGCTGACCGCCGCGGTGCTGCCCGCAGCCACACGCGGCTGCGTCAGGGTTGAGCGATGGGTTAGGCGCTGGATATACGTAGCAGTGCGCCAGACACGTCTTGTTAGCCATGAACTGTCTCGAGTCTATCTGGAAGGATGAGATGGAAGTTGAACACGGGGTTAGGAGCGTTCAGGGCTGTCCTAGTATTCGCCTGCGGTATTCGTCAGGTGGCATTTGGGGAGGATCGTTTGAGACAAATACCATTTTGAAACTTGCCGCAGCAGAAGTTGGTTCATTGTTATCACCAATAGTTGTAGATATATGCATGATGCCTCGATCTTCATCAATGCGGGTTTGAATTGCGCGATATCGAGAAGCAAGAGAGATCAAATAATCCTGATCCTCTTGGGTGAGGCGGTAGGTCTTTTTGATCATGGCGGCTCCTAACGATGGAGTGAACTGGCCCAACAGTGAGCCGCATGTTTAGAGCATGACTTGAAGAAGCGCATGGTTGGGCCCGGGTTGAACGAGGGATTAGGCACGAGCAGGGATTGCTCCACAGCAATTTTTATATTTTTTATTGCTACCGCAAGGGCAATAGTCATTGGGGCTGACCTTCAGTGGCTTTTCGGGGACCTGGATGGGGACCGATTTAAGGGCCTTCTTAAGATCGAAAAGATTCTCCGGCTTATCTGGCTCGATGCCAACGATGAATTGAAAACCATGAGCGTCACAAATCATTGAAACTTCTTCAGCGCGCGCTTCGTCCTGGACGCGCAGGATGATTGGTCGTGTTTTTGATCCGATTGTTGCCATAGAAACGTCCTTGTGGATGCTGCCTGACAATGGAAGTTGGATCTACAGCCTACCGCCCTTCAGACCTCCCTCGCGTACCATCGGTCGCACCCGCCATGGCCCGTGGCACCCATGGGCGCGCAGAGTTTCTTGAAGCCGACCTTTTCATAAAGGCGCATGGCGGCGTCCATGCCGCTCAGGGTTTCCAGGTAGCACGTTTGGTAGCCCAGATCCTTGGCCACGGAAAGGCAGTGGCGCAGCAGCTTTTCACCCGTGCCAGTGCCACGGGCTTCATCCAGGAAATACATCTTTCGCAGTTCGCAAACACCGGATTCGCCACCTTCGAGCTTGGCAACGCCGCCCCCACCGATGACCCGTCCGTCCGCCGCTTCCACCACGAAATAGGCAGCGCCGGAGACGGAATACGCCGCGCACATTCCATCCACCTCTGGGTCATGGATGGCGAAGCCCGGCCCATCTGCACCGAATTGAGGCATCACCGTGCGGATGATCGCCGCGACCGCAGGGTCGTCCTCGGAATGGATGGGGCGGAAGGTGAGTGCGTCGGCCATGGAACTATTGAAACCTTAGTTGACCCCCGGGTGGGTGGACAATCCTTTGGGTTAGCGAATTGAACCCGCCTTTAACCCGGATCCTGCATTTGGACAGGATGAAATTGGATTCAGGCCTCAGGCTGCAGGCTGCAGGCAAAGAATCGCATCGCATTGGATTGTGCTGTTGGTGATGCGAACCTGAAGCCTGAAGTCCGAAGCCTGAAGCCAATGGAATCAAGCAATCGCAAAATCCGGGTTTAAAAATCCAGCCCCTCGGCCCTCAACCCCAGCACCGGAAACGCCCCTCGCATCTCGCGCACTTTCGCCGCATCAATCTCCGCGAAGATGACGGTCTCTACTTCGCCTGCATCAGCCATTACGGCGCCATCGGGCGCCACGATCATGGAGCCGCCGCAGAATTCCGTCCCATCCAAGGCTTTGCCCACGCGGTTCGAGAGCACCAGGTAGGCCTGGTTCTCCATGGCGCGGGCGCGGGCGAGCGCACGCAAGGTTTCGCTGCGGGGGTGGGGCCACTCGGACACCACCAGAAACATCTCGGCGCCATCCACTGCGTCGCGGCGATACATCTCGGGAAACCGCAGATCGAAGCAGATGCTCAGTGCCGCCTCAACATCACCGATGCAGTGGCGGACGCGGTACTTTCCTGCGACTAAATGCTGGTGTTCCTGCATGGGCCGAAACAGGTGCCCCTTGTCATAAAAGATCGGCGATTCTCCAATTGGAGAAAAGACCCAGAGCCGGTTCACGAGGTGTCCCTCGGCGTTGTGGCTGATCATGCTGCCGGCGATCCAGGCATGGCTGGACTCTGCCAAAGCCTGTACATCGTCGCAGATATCCGGTGTTGAATTCCGGGCCGCGTCACTCCAACTTGCGTGGGCGTAGCCCGTGGTCCACAGCTCTGGCAGCACGTAGAGATCCGCTCCAGGATTGGTGTTGATCAGTTCCGCGGCCCGGCACAGATTGACAGCTGGATCACCGTCCTCGATCTGCATCTGGACGACGGCTACGCGCATCTGAATGCTCGTTTCTCAATGGCGCTAGCGTAAAAACCAACCCCCAAGTACCTGGTGGCAGGGGATTCAGGCATCGGGCTTCGGGCTGCATTGTTGTTCGCCTCGGCATTTTTCGATGCGTCCGAAGAAGTGGAACATCCGCAGCAATGAAGCCTGAAGTCTGTAGCCTGAAGCCCATTGGTGGCGACACGCGCTCCATTGAAATTTTCATCCCACAATGGGTCCCCCGCAGTGCGACTACGTCTGAACCGAGATGCCTTGCCCTGTCAACGCGCGCCTGAGGGCCACAGACCCGTCGCGCACCATCGCCGTATCGCAACTGAAGGCGAAGCGGATGGCGTCGTGACAGGTCTCGCCGAAAGCATCGCCCGGTGCGCTGCCGATGCCCATCTGGGCCAGCCACTCTGACAATTCAGCAGCGTCTTTGCATCCCAGCCGCGCGTACAAGCTGGGATCCAGCTCGGCCCACATGCAGAATCCACCATTGGGTTTGAAGACGCGCAAACCCTCGATGCCGGTCAAGGCGTCGAACAACAGGGAACGTCGAACGGCGTATTCCGCTTGCATCTCTGGGATCTGGTCCTGAGGGCCTTCGAGTGCGGCAAGAGCGGCCCACTGGGCCACGCTGTTGACGCCGTTGATGGTGCAGCGCAACAGTTTCGGGATGCGGCTCTGAAGGGTGGCACTGGTGGTGACGATGCATCCCACCCGGAGCCCGCTCATGGCGTAGGACTTCGAAAAGGAAAAGACGCTGACGATCTTCTCAATATAGTGCGGCGCCAGCGCGGCGATGGAATGGTGCTGATTGGGCGCATAGAGCACATCCTCGTAGGCCTCGTCGCTGACGATCCACAGGCCATGCTCTTCGGCGATGGCAATGATCTCCCGCAAGGTCTCCTTGGACAGCACTGCACCAGTGGGATTGTGGGGCGTGTTCAGGAAGATGGCCTTGGTGCGGGGCGTGATGTGCCTTCGAATATCCGCTGGGTCGTATTCGAAACCCTTCTCGAATTTCAGCGGAACGCCCACGGGCACGCCACCCGCGAGCTTGACGTTCTCCACCACTTCGGTCCACATGGGGTCGGGCACGATGACTTCATCGCCATTGGCCAAGAGGCAGCAGAAGGTGACGAATAGCGCATGCATGGCACCGTTGGTGACGAAGATATCGTTCTCTGTGACTGCGGGGATATGGTTCTTGTGCCTCAGTTTGTCCCGTAGCGCCGCGCGCAGTTGGGGAATTCCATCATTGGGAATGTAGTGCGTCTTCCCAGCCGCCGCCGCGGCCTGCAGCGCGGCGAGCACATGGGGCGCCACCGAAAAACTCGGATCGCCGGATTCCAGCCGATACACGGTCTGGCCCGCGGCCTGCGCCTTCATCAACTGCTCACGGATGACGACGATCTTGCCTAGGGATACTTTGTCCAGCGACTCGGAGAGTGCCACGGTGAATTCCTTCCTTTAGATTTCGGCCGACGTCCGCCGGTCCGGTTCATGAAGCTCACATAGGTATTATGCGCTGGAACAACGGAGACACAATCAACCACAGAGACACCAAGGAACCACTAAGGAAAAAATGAAAAAGCCGACCACAAAGACACAAAGGCACAAAGATTTTTTCTTTGTGGTTCTTGGTGTCTTTGTGTCTTTGTGGTTCATCTTTTTTTGGTGACTTTGTGGTCCAAAGTCATTCCGGCCAATGATGTTTGGGATATCTGCGGGAGAGACCCGGACGCAGTTCCTTGTAGACCCGCTCCCAGAAGCCCTTCAGGTCGGTGGTCACTTGCACGGCGCGCATGTTGGGGGCAAGGAGATGCAGCACCAAAGGCACCGCGCCATCAGCGATGGCAGGGCATTTCTTCAGGCCCCAGAATTCCTGAAGCCGGGCCTCGATCCAAGGAGACTCATGGTCGTAGTGGATTTTTGCAGGGCGACCCTTGGGCAGCTGCACCGTGTCAGGCGCCCAGGTCTCGAACAATCGCGCAGCCTCGTACCCCAACAGCATCTTCAGGGACCAGGTCCAATCAATCGCCTTCAAGTCCCGGAGTGATACGGCCCCTTCGCAGGCTTTGGCGAGCAGCCGATGACGGAAATGTTCGCGATCCGGCAGACCCAGGTCCACGCGATGTTTGGCCAGGAAGGCCGCGCGGTCCAGCAGGCGATCCACCTTTTCCTGGTCCTCGCCGAGGCCTTTTCGCAGCAGCGCGTCTGCCAGCATGTCCGCGACCCCGGTCTGATCCGCCCGCGCGGGGCTTCGACTTTCATCAATGCAGAGATCCTCGAACCAGAGCCTGGAAATGATCTCCACCCGATCTTTCGAGGCATTGAAAAGCAGCTCCTCGGTGTCTCTTAGTCGCTCGGGAAAGGCCTCCAGCAGGCAATCCGCCTCGACCATGGAAGCCATGCGCACGGTCGTATCGCTCCCTGCCCCACGCTTGATTTGATCCGCTTCCAGGGCCAGCAATAAATCCGTTTTCACTCGGCTGCGGGCGTCCACCGTGGCTCCTCCACCGCCCACAAAAGCGACCGTGGTCCCGCCGCCCCGCTTGGCCAAGCGGTCCGGGTAGGCCCGCAGCAAGGCCTTCAGCAATCGGGCTTCCGCATCGGTTGGCTCTTCACTGTTTGGAACATCCCGCAACAGGCTTTTAACGGCCTGATGGGCTCGATGCACGGCGGCCCCGTCCAGGCCTGCGGCTCGGCAGGCACCCGCGCTGAAATGGGCCGCTTCGGCTTCGAAGTATTGATCCAATCGAAGCAGCAGATCCGATAGGACCGGCCTGCCCAATGAGGGTCGGGCCCGATCCAGGTTCTGCCGCGCTTCCAGATCGCCCGTCTCCAACAAGGCCGCTGCGAGCCGCGCCAGACGTGGTATTCCGGACGCATCCCCGGCCACCACCAGCCGGGCAAGACGAGGATGCAGGGGTTCCTTGAGCATGGCTCGGCCCACCGCTGTCAGCGTGCCGCCTGAACCCAGGGCGCCAAGCCAGCGCAACAGTTTTTCCGCCGCATCCACAGAAGCCGGGGGCGGCGATTCGAACCAATTCAGATCATGAGGTGATGGAATTCCGAGGCCGTGCAAGGCCAGCAATGCTTCCGCAAGATCCGCCCGCTGCAATTCCGGCGTATCGAAGGCCGGGCGCGCGTTGAAGTCGCTTTCCATGAACAGCCGCACGCAGAGCCCCGGTCCCGTGCGGCCCGCGCGGCCCGCTCGTTGGATGCATCGCGCCTGGCTGATGCGCGTGGTGCGCAGGCTCGGCAGGCCGCTCCAGGGCGAGTGCTGGGCCTCGCGACCCAGGCCCGAATCCACCACCGCGCCGATGCCATCCAGGGTCACGGAACTTTCCGCCACGTTGGTGCTGAGAATGATTTTCGGAATGTGGGACGGCGCGATGGCCTGGGATTGGGCATCGGCGCTCAATTCGCCGTGAAGCGGAAAGATGCGCAATCCCAAGCGCTGAGCGATGCCTTCGCAACTTTTCAGACAAGCGCGGATCTCCGCCGCACCGGGAAGAAAGACCAGCGTGTGGCCCTTCAATCCTGAGTCGTAAAGGCGTTCTACAGCTTCCGCAACTTGCACTGAAACGGGTCGGTCATCGGGATTCTTGGAATAACTCAAGCCCACGGGAAAAGCCCGACCTTCGCTTTGC
>JANOLT010000185.1:0-1502 GCA_031419915.1 Holophagaceae bacterium | reverse complement strand
CGCCGGCCAGAGCCGCCCCGCTTCCGCTCACGGTCAGGGTTCCGGAAATGGATCCCGTCACCGCCCTGTCGACGGCCCTGATGGTCGGGCGAAGGATGTATTGGGACGAAGCCCCCGTGACTTTCAGCTGGATGGAATGCGCCGCATCAAAATCGATGAAGACATCCGAGGTGGTACCCGCAGCCACGATGAAGCTGCCGGGCAGCTTGACGCCGGACTGTAGGCCCGAAGGCACCTTGAGCGCCACGGTGGTGCCGTCCTGAAGGGTCACCGTGTTCCCGGCTCCGAGCAGAAGTCGCATCTGCTGGTAGTGCCCCGCGGGCAGGGTAGCTCCGGCGGCGAGGGTCTCTGACACGCCTCCCCTGAGGCTCAGGAGATCCACGGTCTTGTTGGGAGTGCCGAGGGTGATCCAACCGCTTTCCCCAGCGCTGCCCGAAGCATGGATCTCAACTTTCTGGATGTTCAGGTTGATGGCCTTGAATTGTTCCGTAGGGCCATCCACCAGCCGCACGTTCATGGCACCAGAGGTGCTACCGGAAGAGCCGCCGCAGCCGGTGATCCCGAATAAAACCATTAGGAAGGCGGCCGCTGAAATCCTGGACCTAGTGTTCGTTGACACGTGTTCCCCCCAAGAAAAAAGGAATTGGTTTATTGGTTTCGGAGAACCTAAAAAAACAGCGTACACCCCGTGCCGGGCCCCGCCAACGAGGTGGCAAAATCCCCTTCCGAACGGTGGGATGCAACCTTTCACGGGTCGATTCTGACCCGCGATTCAGGCCTCCGGACTCGTTCCAGTCCAGACATTGAGCATCATCAGCGCCGCCCCAAGCCCGGCAAAGGCTCAGGGTGAGATCAGTCAATGTGCTCACGGGGCCGATGGCCTGGCCTTTGATATCGCGGTCGGCTTCGCCGATCCGGGCCAGCAGGCGTCGCGCACCATCGGTTTTAAGCTTGGCGTAAACCCGCTGGCATCCCTCCAGTAGCCAGTCTTGGCGCGGCCCAAGGCCCACTGCGGCCATCAGCTCAGCACCGCGCAATCCCCCGGCTTCGGCCAGGTTACAAACGCGTTCCACTTCGCGGCGGGCTTGACCCAGCAGCAACAGCGGTGCACCACCTGGATCATCCTCCAGCGCCTGACGAAGGGTCTCCAGGGCACGATCCACTTGACCTTTCTGCCAGGCCTGGGACCAGACGAAGGCACTTTGCTCGGCAAGGCGAAAGGTAGCCTGGGCAACGAGGGCCGCACTCACACGATGATCATCCGCGAGCAGATCCAGCACTTCAAGTGTGCGGCGCAACAGACCCGCATTGCCACCGATGCGCGAAGCCACGAGAGCCGCCACGCCCGCATCGAGCTTCAATCCCATCGTCGAGGCCTCACGCTCCACGAAGCTGCGGATCTCGTCGCCTTCGAGCGCACCCACTTTCAGCACACGGCCTTCTTTCACCCAATCGGCAAAGGGCTTCGCCCCCAGTGGCTTGCCGGATCCCGCGGACAGTAT
>JANOLT010000184.1:0-1950 GCA_031419915.1 Holophagaceae bacterium | reverse complement strand
TCGCGAATTTTCGCGCCTTTCGCGGTTAAGCCGTCTTTCAAAAGTAACTCACCCCATCATCGAACCTCGCTCACGGATACCGATATGTCCTTCCTTCGATCCGATCTTGAAGAAACACCAGCCTACACGCGGCCCGAAGAGCCCGCTGGCTTGGTGCGCCTGCACATGAACGAGGCCGCCACTGACTGGCCCCCTGCGGCCAAAGAGGCACTGCTGGCGCGGCTTCGCGAGCTTCCCTTCCAGCAATATCCCGAACGCCAGGCCGAGCTGACGGAACGCCTACGACTGCGGTTGGGCGCGCCGGAAGGCGGCCTGCTGCTGGGGCCGTCCAGTGGAAATCTTTTGGATCACATCGCGCTCGCGGGTCTCCGCTCCGGCGACGGTGACACCGTAGCCATTCCCTCGCCCGGCTTCAGCCTTTACCCGATGCTGGTGAAGCGCCACGGAGGCCAAGTGCGCCCCATCGAGGTGGGTACACGATTTCCGCTGGAGCCCTGGTTCAATGCCTTGGACTGTCGGCAACTCTGGATCACCCTGCCCAACAATCCCACCGGCGCGTGGCTTTCACCCGACGAGCTGGAACCCTTGCTGCAAGCCGCTGCGGCGCAGCCCGAACCGCCGCTGGTGGTGCTGGACGAAGCCTATGCGGAGTTCGCTCCGCTGACCCACAGGCTCGCCGTGGACCGCTACCCGAACCTTCTGCTGCTGCGCACCTTCAGCAAGGCCTTGGCCTCGGCAAGCTGGCGACTGGGCTACTTGATCGGGGATCCGGCGTTGACCCGCAAGTTGGCTGCGCTGCAATTGCCCTATTCGATTCCTGCGGCGAGCCTAGAGGCTCTGGACGTGGCCCTGGATTTCGCGGCGGAATTTGAAGCACAGATCCGCATCACAGCTGATCTTAGGGATCGCCTGATGGCATCTCTGCCGGGGCACGGAATTGCGCCGAGCGCCGCCAATTTCCTGCACATCTCGCCGGACCCTGCGACGGCCCTGCTGGATGCCGGGTTGCTGGCGCGGGCATTGCCCGGAACCAACGCCGCCCGTGTGGGGATCGGAACCAAAGCGATTGTCCAACGCACCGCCCTGGCCCTGAAGGCAACGCTCGTCAAGGCCACGCCGCGCAAGCGCCGGGAATTGCTCGTGCTCGATGTGGATGGCGTCCTCATCGAGGCCGATCGCAGCTTCATGGAAGCCGTGAGCCGCGCGCTGGCCGAACTTGTGCCCGGCCTTTCCTGGACCGATGAACACTTCCGGGCCTTCAAGCGCGTGGGTGGTTTCAACAACGACTTCCGGCTCTGTTCCGCCGCCTGGGTGCTGACGGAACACGGTGCAATGGAAAGGCTTTGGACGGCCGACGGGATCGGATTCCCCGACCTGGAAGCCGAGTTCCAGCAGCGTGAATCGTCAGCCCAGGCTGTGGTCCAAAAGCACTACGCCGAGACCTCCAAGCTGGAGAGCCCCCTGATCGACCTGCAGGCCCTGCGCTCTCTAGGGTGCGATCTGGCCATCCTCACGGGCCGTCCACCGGAGGAATTGATCATGGCCTTTGAAGTCCTGGGCTGGAAGCTGCCGGCCATCGCCGACGCCGCCCCGCATCTTCGGAAGCCCTCGCCCAGCGGCCTTCTGCAGCTGGCCGACGCCTTCCGCGCCGAATCCATCACCTTCGTCGGAGACACCCGCGATGACGCGGCTTGTCTTCGTTCGGCGCGCGATATCCGGCCGGATCTCACCTGGCGCTTCGCGGCGGTGGGGGCCGATCGTGATCTCTTCAGCGACCCCGGTGATCTATCGGCGCCGACCCTGCTAGACCTTCTTCCCTTGCTCCAGGAGCAGCCATGAGAGCCAGCACTTTGCACCGCACCACGAACGAAACGGACATTACCTTGAGCCTTTGCCTCGATGGTGGAGACGCGCACATTTCCACGGGTCTCGGTTACTTCGATCACATGC
>JANOLT010000183.1:0-2185 GCA_031419915.1 Holophagaceae bacterium | reverse complement strand
GGTGGTCGAGAACCATGAAGCCATGGAGGGCATCCTTTCGGCCCTGGGATATGTCCCTGTGCTGCACAAAGCCAAGCGCCGAGCGACCTTCAAGCGGGACGGGCTTGAGGCTTGTCTGGATGAAACGCCCTTTGGCAGCTTTTTGGAATTGGAAGGCGATCCTCAAGCCATCCGCCTGGCCATGGAACACCTGGGCCTGGATGCCTCCCACATCGAGCCCCGCAGCTATCCCACGCTCTATCGGGAGAATGGGCTCACCTAGTGGTGCCCCAGCAAATCCGCACAAACGCGACGGGAAGGGCACTGAGCAGCTTGGCCCCAACTACCCACAGATAGTTACTGAGCTAAGCCTTCAGCGCCCGCTCAAGATCCTCGATGAGATCGCGGACGTCCTCGACGCCCACGCTCAGGCGCAGCAGGGAATCGGTGATGCCGAGCTTGGCGCGGTCGCCTTCGGGGACACTGCCGTGGGTCATGGACACGGGATGGCAGATCAGGCTTTCCACGCCACCCAGGGATTCCGCGAGGGCGAAGATTTTGAAGGCCGCAGCCATCCGCCGGGTGCGCTCGGCGTCGCCGGTGTCGAAGCTGACGATGCCGGAGAAGCCCTTCATCTGGCGCTTGGCAAGCTCGTGTTGGGGGTGCGATTCCAGGCCTGGGTAGTAGACCGATTTCAGATCCTTGCGCTGCTCCAGCCACCGCGCGATCTCAAGCGCGTTCGCATTGTGGCGCTCCATGCGCAGGTGCAGGGTCTTGGTGCCCCGCAGGATGAGCCAGCTCTCCATGGGCGAAAGGATGGCGCCGGCGGCGTTCTGGATGAAATGCAACCGCTCGTTCAGCTCTGCGGAATTCGTCACCGCCACGCCGCCGATGCTGTCGCTGTGGCCGTTGAGGTATTTTGTCGTGGAGTGGAAGACAAGATCGGCACCCAGTTCCAGGGGCCGCTGGTTGAAGGGCGTGGCAAAGGTGTTGTCCACGGCCAGCAGCGCCGGGGTGCCCAGCTCTTTCAGCAAGCCGCGCACCGCCGCGATGTCCGTGAGTCCCAGCATGGGATTGGTCGGCGTCTCGAGCATCACCAGCTTGGTGTTGGGTTGGATGGCCACCCGCAGTGCCATCAGATCGGACGTGTCCACCTGGGTGTAGGTGAGCCCGAAGCGGGACATGATCTTGTCCACCAAGCGGAAGGTGCCGCCATAGACGTTGTCGCCCAGCACCAGATGATCGCCGCCTGAGAGCAGTTCCAGGATGGCCTGAGTCGCAGCGAGACCCGACGCGAAGGCAATACCGAATTCAGCGCCTTCCAAGGCCGCCAGGTTGCCTTCCACCGCATCCCGGGTGGGGTTGCGGGTGCGGGCGTACTCGAAGCCACGGTGCTGGTTCAGGCCTTCCTGGATGTAGGTCGAGGTGAAGTAGACCGGTGTCATGATGGCGCCGCTGTAAGGATCCGGCTGCTGGCCCGCGTGGATGCAGGTGGTGGCGAAGCGCTGGGATGTCGTCATGAATTTTCCTGGGACCGGACATCGGCCAAAGCTTTAGCATAGAACCCATGCGCCGAATCACCCTCACCGCTTTGACACTTTGTAGCCTTCTGGCCTGCAAGCAGGGCAGCCCTGAGGATCAAGTAAGAGAAGCCTTCGCCTCGACGGTCGAAGCCCTGGAGAAGAGCGACGCGGGCGCCGCTACGGATATGCTTTCCCAGGATTTCCAGGGCCCGGAAGGCATGGATCGCGGCGCGGCGCGGCTCTACCTGATGGGCGTGTTCCGGCAGCAGAAGGTCGGCGTGACGGTGCTGGCCAACCGTGTGCAGATCAACCGGGACGGGGCTTTGCAGGCGGTGGATCTGGTGCTCACCGCCAAAGGCAGTGGACTGATCCCTGAAGACATGGGGCGGCGCAGCTATGTCATCCGATGGCGCAAGACAGGAAACCATTGGAAGATCCGAAGCGTGGAACCAGCCGGGCCGAATCCGTAAGCCGTTACATTTGGGGGGTCCTGCTGGTGAATCATTTGAAAATGCCGACGGGCCCTGTGGGGATCTGGGGGCGGAGAATTTGTGTCCCGAGTCCCAAGTTTCGGGGATTGATGCTTTTGGCTCGTAGCTCACCGCTCACGGCTCACGGCTCAATAGCCAGGCTTCATCCTGCACAGGGATACCCAGTTCCTGGGCCTTGGCGAGCTTGGAGCC
>JANOLT010000182.1:0-6736 GCA_031419915.1 Holophagaceae bacterium | reverse complement strand
TCCGAATTCCGTGAGCAGGTTCAGCACTTCATGGCCGTAGATTCCTTGATTCGTAGTGTTGTGCGTCCCATCGTGCATGGCATCCTCCGTAACATTATTTTGGCGCCGGTCACCGCTTGATGAAGAGATCGAGGATCTGTTCCTTGGGCAAGGCGCCCTTGGATAGTTCTTCCTGCCGCTCCTTCACCATGGATTCGTAAGTCGGCGGTGGATCCGGGTTTCGGTACAGGACACCGGTGTGGAGCTTGCGCCCGTAATGTTGGGCGATTTCCATGGCCTTCATACGGTTGGATGAATCGTGGCCGATGGATGCCAGGGTCTCCGTGATGGCTTTCAGTCCCTTGATCTGCTGGCATTCCTCTCCGTAGGTCACGCAAGGGGACTGGATATTGACGAAGGCGAAGCCCGGGAACCGGATGGCTTCCTCGATGAGGGCGGTCATGCCGATCAAATCCGCGGCGGAGCCCTGGGCGACGAAGTTCGCGCCGTAACCCAGCACATACTGGAGCGGATTCACCGGCTCTTCGAGGCTGCCGTACTTCGAGGTGCAGGTCACGCGGCCCTTGGGCGAGGTCGGAGAGAGCTGGCCTTTGGTCAGCCCATAGATCTGGTTGTCCATCACGATGTAGGTGATATCCATGTTGCGGCGGACGAGGTGCGGAACATGGCCTCCGCCAATGGAGAAGCCGTCGCCATCGCCCCCTGCCGCGAGCACCATCAGATCAGGGTTCGCGAGCTTGATGCCCTGGGCGATGGGAAGGGCGCGGCCATGCACCGAATTGAAACCATATGCCGTCGTGTATCCGGGGATGCGGCTGGAACACCCGATGCCGGAGACGAAGGCTGTTTCGTGGGGCGCCCGGCCGATTGAAGCAAGGGCCCGGTAGATGGCCTGGACCACGCTGAAGTCACCGCATCCGGGACACCAGATGGGCTTCAGATTGCTCTTGTAATCCTTGGGCAGGAATATGTTTTCGGGCGCTGTGGGAGTCATGGTTTCGCTCATATTCGACCTCACTCCTGGGGCTGAAGGTTGCCTGCCTTGCTGCGTTGCAGCTCGGCAAGGAGACGGTGCAGGACGGCGACGATCTCGCTGGGCCGGAACGGATTGGCCCCGCTGCGGGCCATGGATTCGACGCCCTTGGGCAGATCCACGTACATCCGCAGAACCCGGTAGAACTGCCCCAGGTGGGACTGTTCCACCACCAGACCCCGCTGCACGGAAGCAAAGAAGTCCCGGTAGACGCCTTCCGCGACCGGATAGACCAGGTAGGGAACCAGCAGCTTCACATTCAGGCCTTCTTCCCGGGCGATGGAGACCGCCTCCGAACAGACCCCGGCGATGCTTCCCCAGGCCACCAGGGCGAGGGGCGCGGTCGGATTGCCCTCGATGTGGAAGAGATCCCGGCGATTGTGCAGCGGATCGAATTTCCGGATCCGCTTTTCGTTCATGAGCTGATGCACCTCGCCGCTGGCGGTGGGCGAGCCATTCGGGTTGTGCTCGATGCCCGAGGCCAGATACGTGCCGCCCAGCATCCCCGGATGGCTGATGGGGCTGATGCCGGATTTCGTGATCTTGAAACGGTTGTAATCCCGCAGATCCGTTTCAGAAGGCCTTATGCGGTCCACAATTTTGAATTGGGAGGTATCAATGGGGTCGAGGGTTTCTTTGCGCTGCGAGATCTCCTGATCGGAAAGGATGATCACGGGTGTCTGGAATTCTTCGGCGAGGTTGAAGGCTTCCACGGTGATGCGGAAGGTATCGGCCACGCAGGTGGGCGCCAGGATGGGGCGTACCACATCGCCATGGGCCGAGAAGGCCGCCGCGAAGAGGTCGGATTGCTCCGGCTTGGTGGGCATCCCCGTGGAAGGGCCACCCCGCTGAACGTTCACGATGACCAGTGGAAGTTCCGCAATGCTCGCCAGACCCATCATTTCGGTTTTCAACGAAAGGCCGGGACCCGACGTGGCGGTCATGGATTTCTTCCCCGCGAAGGATGCGCCTATGGCTGCGCCAATTCCCGCGATCTCATCTTCGGCCTGAAGCACCGCGCCACCGTACTTCCAAACGTGTTCTGTGAAGAACTGCATGATCTCCGTGGAAGGCGTGATGGGGTATCCGCTGAAAAACTGGCAGCCTGCGAAAATCGCAGCCGCGGCGCACATGTCATTGCCATCGGTCATGAGCTTGCCCAAGACCGCGCCTTTGGAATTGGCGATGGTCATGGGCGTATTCAGGGGATGTTCCTTCGCGAACCTGATGCCCTCGTTGAATGCGCGTTCGTTGGCCGCCAGTACTTCTTCACCCTTCTTTGCCAGCTTCTTGCGGAAACCCGTCATGACAGCTTCGCTTCCAATGCCAAACCAGCCCGCGATAAGGCCCAGCACCACCGTGTTCTTCGCGCGCTCGGTTCCAGCGGTGGCCTTCGCCATCTCTGAAATGGGAACCGGGATCACTTGCAGCGGTGTCACGCCCACCAAGGGAATGTTGTCAGGCTCGACACCCGTGGCGGCCTCGTAAATCACCACCGTGGAACCACTGACGGGCAACTCGGCGCCGAATTTCAGGAAATCCTCCCAGTTCAGCGCCACGGCCACATCCAGATCCCCACCGGGGTTCAGCAGAGGTGTCGTCGAGATGCGCACCCGGCAGGATGATTCGCCGCCGCGGATCTGGGACCCAAAACTCTTGGTCATCATGCCGTGATAGCCCTCCGCCGCCGCGGCAGAGAGAAGGGACTCGCCCGCGGAAACGATTCCGTCGCCGCCGGAGCCTGCCATACCAAATACGAGATCTTTGCGCATGGTTGCCTCTTGAGGAGGAATGAATCGTTTCTTGTGGATCAACGGCCTCCCCATGCAACAGCACGGGCAGGGCGTTTAATCCACCCTAGCCCCGAATTGCTGTACTTTTCGTCACACCTTGCCGCGATGGACTATTTGGCCGGATTTTGCGATTGCACGATCCCCTTGGCTTCGGGCTTCAGGCTTCGGACTTCAGGCTACATTGCCGCGGATGTTCCACTTTTTTGACGTATCCATAGATGCCAACGTGATCAACAACGAAGCCTGTAGCCTGTAGCCTGAAGCCATTTCCATTAAATCCAAATGCAGGGCCCGGGATTAGCGTGTGGCTTAGGGTTCCGCGTTGATCACTTCGCCTTGTGCGCGTGGACCAAGGGCAGCAACGAGGCGTCCGCCTTGACATGGCATTTCTTGCAAAAACCAAGTCCCGGAAGAATGAGGCCCGCCTTCACCGCAGCAGCACGGTCTTTCATCACGGAGATAGCCTTGTAGTCGGCGCCGTTGCCATGGCATCCCTCGCAATCGAGCCCCTTGGCCTTGTGCTTGGATTCGTTCCACGACGCGTATTGGACCTTGTGGCACATCATGCACTTTTCCGATCCCACCTTTGCGTGGGCAGAGACCGCGGGCGCCTCGGCAATTTTATTCGGCTCGACGGCGGCTGGTGCTGCGGGCGGCTTTGATGGCGCTGCCACGGGCGTCGGCGTGGGCTCCTTGGCCGCCGGTGGAGCTGGAGGCGTGGCCAATGGCTTGGAAGGTTCGGCGGCCGAATGCCCCGGCGTCGCTTTCGGCGATTCTTTTACCAGTGGCGCGGCTGAAGGGGCGGCGGCTGGCGCGGGCGTTGCGGACGTCGCTACCGGCGCAGGACTTTGTGAAGGTGGTGCAGTGGATGCCTGGGGTTCCAGGGGCGGCTTTGCCGTTCCGCATCCGATGGCGGCCAGGCTTAGTGCACCCGTGAAGAGCGTGGCAAGGATGGTGAAGCGACGCATGGGAATCCTCTGGAAGTCCGGTTCGAGCATAGTCCCATGTGCGCAGTAGGCGCCATCTGCCACCTTCGTGACCAAGTTGTTTTGCCGCAAGGGCCTACCCCAGCGCTTCCAGCAGCTTTTCCCGTCGCGCATCAAAATAGGTTTCGAAAGTGGGTAGCAGATGGCGATAAATCAAGGCGCAGGTAGCTAGAAGCAGAGCCATCACGGGCAGCAGGAGGCTTGGCGCCTTCCATGCGCAGAGCATGAAGGTTCCGCCGAAGAGACTGAAATTAACAAGGCTTGTCCCCATGCCAATGAACACCACTGGCATGGGCATGGTCCCGCTTTTCAAGCTGTTCCTGGGCATGGCCCTGGGGAGCCAACAGGAAGTCCAGTGACCCAACCCCATCTGTACGAAAAAGAGGCAGCCGCCCAGGCACAGCGCCGCCAGGATTTCAATAGGCGAAGGTCGCATCAGCAGCGCGATGAGCAAGAGCAGCAGGCCCGCCTGCAAACCCTGGTACATGGCCAGCCCGCCGAGCTTTCCCAGCAGAATGTCCCGGGAGCGGATGGGCAGGAGCAGCAGGGATTTCACGCCACGGCCATCAAGCCCGAATTGGTTGTACTGCATCTGGCTTCCCGCCAAGGCAAGATACGCGAACGCGCCGGGAATCGCCCAGGTTTCCTGACCGCGCAACTGAGAAAAGGGGCCTTTCAAGAGCACCACGGTCATCACGGGCATCAACAGACCAAAACGGCCGAGATGGCTGCCCATCAGGGTCTTCCAATGCAATTTGGCGACACCCGCGGCGGGGCTCTGGAAACTCCAAAGTTTTTCGGTTCCCTTCGATACAGGCTTCAATTCCAAGGCCTGGGGATCCGCTTCCCGTTCCATCTGCCGTGCCTGAAGGACGAGCGCGATCAACAGCAACGCGATGGGCGCAAGCTGATGCAGCAGCGCGGAAATCCAGGCACCCCGAAGGGCTTCGCTCAGGCTTCGGGCCGCATGAGTGCTGGGCAGCGCGCTCAAGCCAGCAAGTGCCACATGGCTCACCTGCTTGATCTGGGCGATGCGATCCGGTGTCAGGACCGTGCTCAAACGTTGACCGGGATTGGGCGTCGAATATTTTGGGAGCATGGAAGTCATCACTGAAAGCACCCAGAAAAGAATCCCGAAAAGCACCAGCGCGAGCTTCAGCCGCTTCATCAACGCGGCGGC
This sequence comes from Holophagaceae bacterium, assembly GCA_031419915.1. Lineage (GTDB taxonomy): Bacteria > Acidobacteriota > Holophagae > Holophagales > Holophagaceae > JANXPB01. Next base: position 1,744 of record JANOLT010000182.1, on the reverse strand, counting down.
GAGACTCCCGACAAAATGCTGAATGAGCAGCATCCAAAGCACCGTCTGAAGCCAGAGCAATAGCGCGAAGGGAAGGAGAGAAGGATGCGCGGCGGAAAGGCCCAGGCACAGGGCCAGCGCGCTGAGACCCGCCAGCATCGGCCACGGATCGCCAATGCCCGCTACCAATTCGGCGGCAAAAATCTGGCGTAGCGACAGCGGGTAGATGCGGTAGCTCTCCCATTGGAGTGCCTTGGTGCCGCCCATGATTCCGCTGATGGCGCCCACCATGATCGCGCCCAAAGCCAGCACGCCGCCGAGAATCAGCGGCGCGCGGGTGTGATCAAAGTGGGCGCCAAGCGCGTACCCCCCCACGGCAGAGATTCCCAATGCAGGCAGCCCGCCAAACAGCGCCACCAGACCCATCACCAGCAGCATGGCCCATCGCCCGCTCTTGCCCATCTCCTTGGCGGAGCGGTTCCAGGTGGCCTGGAAATGGGCGGCGAGAACGGCGCGGAAAGGAGAGACGCTCATACCAACTCTTTAAGCGGTAAAGAAAAGATTTCACCGCCAAGACGCCAAGACGCCAAGGAAATGCAAACTATCCATCGTTCGTGAATCGAAATCATGCGTGGGCCAACAGTCACACCTATCCAGGGACCGTGTTCAGACTGGTGTTCAGAAGCCGATCGATGTCCTAGGTGATTTGCGCTCCACAAAACAAACATACGAACCAACCATATAGGCTTTTCTTGGCGCTCTTGGCGTCTTGGCGGTGAATCATTTTTTTCGATGCGCATCGGAATCATAGCCATGACAATTCACCCGTCTGCGCGCCGCCGACCAGCTCCACAAAAAGGCTCTCAAGACTCTCGCCATTGGCCCGTCCCCGTATCTCATCGAGCGTGCCGTAACCTTTGAGTCTGCCTTCATCGAGAATCGCGATGAGCGGACAAAGGCGTTCCACTAAATCCAGGATGTGCGTGGTGAGGATCAAGGTCACGCCGCGCTGCTGCAGCGTCAGCAGGATATCTTTGATGGTGCGGCTGGTGACGGCGTCAATGCCCTCGAAGGGTTCATCCAGGAAAAGAATCCGCGGCCCGTGGATGAGCGCGGCGCACAACGCGATTTTTTTCTTCATACCGAAGCTGTACTCCGCCACCAGCGCGCCCGGCGCGGGAGAGAGATCCAGTTTCCCGAAGAGTTCTTCACGTCGTGCATCAATGGTGGCTTCATCCAAGCCATACATGCGCCCCACGAACCGCAGGTACTGCGGGCCGCTCAGGTATTCCAGCAAGGCCATGTCCTCGGGCATGACACCGATCTGCCGCTTCACCGCGATGGGGTCGACGTCGAGCTCCAGGCCCAGAACACGGACGCTGCCGGACGTAGGTTTCAGCAGGCCCGTCACCATCTTCAGCGTGGTGCTTTTCCCCGCGCCATTGCGCCCCAGCAGCCCTAAAAAGGTTCCGGCTTCAAGCGAGAAAGATAGATCGTCCACGGCGGTCAGCTCGCCGAACTGCTTGGTCAGATGGATGAGTTCAAGGGCCAAAGTCATGGGCGCTTCCGGATGGGTCTTTTAGATGAGTCGTTGCGGCAAAATATTCTGGTCATTTGGATGGCGTGCCGACATAAGGGGCCGTAGCGCCTCATCAGCCATACGTTGCAGGGCCGCGAAATGATGCGTGCCCTGGCCATCAGCATTCGAGAAGACATGGGCAGGAAAACCAGCTGGGGCCAGCCGAAAGAGGACTGAACCAGAAGC
>JANOLT010000181.1:0-2974 GCA_031419915.1 Holophagaceae bacterium | reverse complement strand
CGTGGCGTGCATGTCTTCGGTGTCGGTCAGCGTGCCTCGAGATTCGTTCAAGTACACAATGCCAGTTACGAGTTCGCCGCTGCGGTGTGCGTCGGCCAGCAGTTGCATGGCGCTTTGCTTGTTGGTTGGATCGTGGTCTTTGGAGAGTTTGCGCAATTGCACCACGTCGCCATCGTGTAACTTCACGCTGAGGACTTCGCCCGCTTCGTAATCGACGGCGATCTCGGCGTATTCGGGAACGAAGGTGATGTCGTGAATCGGCACTTCGTTCTCTTTGCCGTAAGAGTACGATTTGGTGCTCTCGTCAGCGTTGTTGAAGGTCACGCAAGGGCTGATGATGTCGATGATGCAGGTGCCGTTGTGGGCCATGGCGGCCTTCAGGATGGTGTTGAGCTGCTTGGGGTTGCCGCTGAAGGAACGCGCCACGAAGCCGCAGCCCAGCTCCAGGGCCAGGGTGCAGGGATCGATGGGCGGCAGCTCGTTCACACTACCGTGCTTGAGCACTGAGCCGAGGTCGGCGGTGGCCGAGAACTGCCCCTTGGTGAGGCCGTAAACGCCGTTGTCCTCGATGATATAGATGATCGGCACGTTGCGGCGGATCATGTGCACGAGCTGGCCGATGCCGATGGACATGGAATCGCCGTCGCCAGAGACTCCGATATTGATCAGCTCGCGGTTGGCGAGGGCGGCCCCGGTGGCGATGCCGGGCATGCGGCCGTGGACACCGTTGAAGCCCCAGGCCTGGTTGAAGAAGTAGGCGGGGGTCTTCGAGGAACAGCCGATGCCGGAATACTTGCCGACCTTGTAGGCTTCGATGTTCATCTCGAAGGCGGCGTTGATGAGCTGGGCCGTGATGCTGTCGTGTCCGCAACCGGCGCAGAGCGTGGATTTTGAGCCGATATAGTCCTGTTTGGTAAGGCCGAGCTTGTTGGTGGGGGCGGAGGGTGTGGTGGGGGCTGTGGGAGCGGCGGTGGTCATCTCGGTCTCCTATTTCTCTTGGTCAGTGATTTGATCGACGATGGTTTGGGCGTCCAGGGCCATGCCGTTGTAGTGCAGCACTTTCTTGAACTTCATGGCGGCTTCGGGATAGAACTCGCCGAGCAGGGCGTGCATCTGGCCATCGCGGTTCTGTTCCACCACGTAGATCACGTCAGAATTCTTGATGAAGGCGTCCACTTCCGCCGTGAAGGGTAGGGCACGAAGGCGCAGATAATCAGTCTGCTTCTGGAAGGAATCCACCAGGATGTCGCGGGCTTCCAACACCGCCGGATCACTGGATCCGAAGGCCAGGATGCCGCGCTTGGAGCCAGTGCTGTCAAGAATGGGCTTGGGAACATACTGCTTGGCGGTCTCGTACTTCATGCGCAGGCGATCCACCAAGGCCGTGTAGTCCTCGGGTTTTTCGGAGTACTGAGCCATGGCGTTGTGGCCAGACCCGCGGGTGAGATAGGCGCCCTTGCCGCCGGGGGTGCCTGGCAGGGTGCGGTAGGGAATACCATCCCCGTCCACGTCCTTGTAGCGGCCCCAGTCCTTCATCTCCGCCAATTCCGTTTCGCCGAGCACCTTGCCGCGATCGAAATCGCCTTCGGGGTAATTGAAGGGCTTGGACATCCAGTTCTGCATACCCAGGTCCAGGTCCGTCACCACGAAGATCGGCGTCTGGAAACGCTCGGCCAGATTGAAGGCCTCGTAGGCGAAATCGAAACACTCGCTCATGTTGCCGGGGTAGAGGTTGATGTGCTGAGTGTCGCCGTGGCTGCACTTGGCGCACAACTCGATGTCGCCCTGCATGGTGCGGGTGGGCAGGCCCGTGGAAGGGCCTATGCGTGCGACGTTGAAGAAGACGCCGGGAACTTCTGAGAAATAGCCGAGACCGATTAATTCGCTCATGAGGGAAATGCCGGGGCCCGACGTAGACGTCATGCTGCGGGCGCCCGCCCAACCGGCACCGAACACGAGCCCGGCGGAGGCTAGCTCGTCCTCCATCTGCACGATGGCGACGGTGCTCTTGCCGCTCTCGTCCCTGCGGTACTCGTCGGCGTAATTGATGAGGGATTCCACCAGGCTTGATGACGGCGTGATGGGGTACCAGCCCACCACTTGGACGCCGGCGAACATGGCGCCGAGCGCGCAGGCCGCGTTGCCGTCGATGATGATGTTGCCCGCGGTCTTGTTGTCGGCCACGACCTTGAGGTGGTTCTGCGCGGGCATATTTTCCGCGGCCCAGCCAAAGCCCGCGTCCACCGCGGCCTGGTTGATCTCAATGGCCTTCTGCTTGCCCTTGAGCTGCTTGGTGATGGCATTCTTTGTCTCGTTCATGTCGAGGCCGAGCATCTGGCCGGTGACGCCCACGTAGATCATGTTCTTCACGAGCTTGTGCAGCTTGGGCTCGGGGCAGCTGGCAGTGACGAGCTTCTGGAAGGGCACCGGGTAGTAGATGAGGTCTTCGCGCAGGGTTTTGAGATTTAAAGGCTCGTCGTAGATCACGATGGCATTGGGAGAGAGCTTGAGGACGTCCTCCTTGGCCGTCTCGGGGTTCATGCATATCATCAAGTCCACTGTGGCTTTGCGGGCCACGTAGCCCTTTGTGTTAGCGCGGATCTGGAACCAGGTGGGGAGACCGGCGATGTTGCTCGGGAACAGGTTCTTGCCGCTCACTGGCACGCCCATCTGGAAGATGGTGCGCATCAGCACGCTGTTCGCGGTCTGGGAGCCGGAACCGTTCACAGTCCCGATCTCTATGGAAAAATCGTTCACGAGCGTTTTCGTGTCGTGGACCGACTGGGCGTTTGCGAGATCGGTGGACATAGGTCCTTTTCCCCTTATCAAGACTCCTTGCGCAAACCAGTCCCTTGAATCAGGGCCGCGCGCCTTGTGAGCAACAGTCCTCCAGTATATGACGAGTGCCCTGCTGTTCCGAGCGTGGATTCAGGACAGAAAGGGAGCTTTAGAAAAAAAACGAAAAAAAAGGGAT